>DAIQNP010000079.1:3273-7925 GCA_036788335.1 Erythrobacter sp. | reverse complement strand
CCTATGACATCGTGCATTACGCTTGCCATCAGTTTCCGATGAAGGGCCGGTTTGCCCGTGCACTCAAGACCCATCATATGCGGCACCACCACCGGCACGCGGGCGGCAATTATGCAATCACGGGGATGATCTGGGATCGGGTCTTCGCGACCCGCATCTCATCGCGGCAGGATGCCTAGATGATCACGCTGTTCGAAGCCATCGACCAGCGCGGACATCGATCGGAGAACGGGCACAGCGGGCTCGGTCCGCAACGCCTCGGCCGTACCATAGCCCCATTCGACCAGTACGACGGGAAGTCCCGCTGCGCGAGCGGTGGCGACATCTATCGCCGAGTCTCCGCAATAGAGGGTATCATCGGCAGAGCCTCCCAATCCCGCAAGCGCCATGTGTGCAGCGTCGGGAGCGGGCTTGCGGGCGCGTCCGGGCGCACTGCCGACAATCGCGCCAAAGTGCCGCGCAAGGCCGAGCTCCGCCAAAATCCTGTCGCACAGGCTCTGGGGTTTGTTCGAGCAGATCGCGAGCGAGGCGCCCTTTGCAACAAGGGCGCAAAGCGCCTCGGCAACACCGGGAAACGGCAGGTCCGCAGGGACCGCGATTGTCCGGTGGAGGCTCCGGAATTCCGCGATCTCGGCGGCCGGGTCCAACGAGTGGGGGCCCAGCACGGCAGCAATCATCGCTTCGCCGCCAACGGCGTCCATGCGGCGGATCACGGCAGGGTCGGCCCGATCCGTTGTGCCGCGGTCGTCAAGCATCTGGTCAATGATGGTTGCGGTAAGACGCGCGCTGTCGATCAGGGTGCCATCGAGATCGAAAATGATGTTACGCAAATGCATGAAATGATAACTCTCAATCAGGACTGCCTCGGGCCGCAGGGTGCTTTCTGACACACGATGGAGGGGCAATTGCAACTGGTATCTACTGACGTCGGCGTAGACAAAAGCGATCAGGGTTCCGCGCCCGGCCGCTCGGACAGGCATGTTGCGGTTGGCCGCGACGTTATCCGGATGGAGGCAGACGCCCTCCAATCGCTCAGCGAGCATATCGGCGGGTCGTTTGCCGAGGCGGTTGAGATGATCATTGCCTGCCGGCAACGCGTGATCGTGTCGGGGATCGGCAAATCAGGCCATGTTGCGCGCAAGATCGCCGCCACGCTGGCAGCGACCGGCACGCCAGCGCTCTTTGTGCATGCCGCTGAAGCGGCGCACGGCGATGTTGGCATGGTCAGCGCGGGCGACGTGCTTATCGTGTTTTCCAACAGCGGTGCGACGGTCGAGGTGCAGCCGCTGTGCATCTACGCCAAGCGTATCGGCTGCCCGTTGATCGGCATCTCGCGCAATCCCAATTCGTTGCTGATGCGAACGGCCGATCTTGCGCTCCCTCTGCCCAAGGTCGAGGAAGCGTGCATGTCGAGCCTTGCGCCCACCACCTCGTCAACCATGATGCTGGCGCTGGGTGATGCGCTCGCGGTGGCCGCCATGCGCGCGCGCGGTCTTTCCGGAACAGACATCAGGGCGCTTCATCCCGGTGGTGAGATCGGCCTTCACCTGCGCAGCGTCGAGGACGTGATGCATTCGGGCAACCGCCTGCCGCTGGTCGCGCTTGCGACCCCGATGCCCGATGTGCTGGTCGCCATGACCGAAAAGCGGCTCGGCATGACGGGCGTGGTTGACGAAGCGGGCGAGCTCGCCGGTATCATTACCGACGGTGACTTGCGGCGCCATGCGCGCAATCTGATTTTCAACACGGCCGCCGATGTGATGACCGATGCGCCGCGGACCATTCCCCGCACCGCCACGGTGCAGGAAGCGCTTGAGCTCATGAATACCTATCGCATCACCGTGCTGTTCGTGGTGGATGAACGGCAGCCACGGACCCCGCTGGGTGCGGTTCAGATCTATGATATTGCGGCCCCGCCGGCAGCAGCCGTCGCACCGTAAAAGGCGATGTCACGGGTCGCCATCATCATCCCGGCACGGCTCGCTTCCAGCCGCTTTCCGGCGAAGCCGCTGGCCCCTCTCAAGGGGGCAGATGGAATCTTGCGTCCGGCGCTGTATTACACTTGGCAGGCCGGGTGCGCCGCAGCCACGGCATTGGGCGATGATGCCAGTTGTCTCGTCGCGACCGATGATGATCAGATTGCCAGCTTCGCTAAGGCGCAGGGCATGGCAGTGGCCATGACCCCGGTTTCCTGCGCCAACGGCACTGAACGATGTGCTGCGGCCCTTTCGGCGCTTGCGGGCAGACCCGATCTGGTGGTCAACCTGCAGGGCGACGCACCGCTGACCCCGGCTGGGATGGTGAGCGCCGTGGTCGCCCGGATCGCTGCCGAGCCTGATTTGGCGATGGCTACCGTTGCCGTGGCGGCAAGCCCTGCCGTTCTCACCCACCTCCAGGTAGATGCCGCCGCTGGCCGGGTCGGCGGCACGACTGCGGTGTGCAGCCGCGCAGGCCGGGCGCTCTACTTCTCCAAATCGATCGTTCCCCACGTTCCGCCCGGCACCACGCCGCACCAAAGCGTGCTGCTGCATCTTGGTCTTTATGCCTATCGCCCGGCCGCGCTCGAAGCTTATGTTGCTCACGGCCCGGTCCCGCTCGAACTGCAAGAGGGTCTGGAACAGCTGCGCTTTCTGGATGCGGGCTTGCCGGTGGGGGTCGAGGTGTGCAAAGCGCCGGGATGGGAAATGATCGAACTCAACAACCCCACCGACGTCCCGCTGATCGAGGCCGAACTGGTCCGCCGCGCGGCGATGGAGCCCTGCTGATGTTACCCCCTTTCCGCCGCGCGCCCGGAGCGCCGCCGTTCCTGATCGCGGGTCCCTGTGTGATTGAAAGCGAACAGCTGTGCCTGTCTGTGGCCGAGCGCCTGCGGACAATCGGCACCGAACTGGGCATACCGGTGATCTTCAAGGCCAGCTTCGACAAGGCCAACCGCACCTCTGTGACCGGCTTTCGCGGGCATGGTATCGAGGAAGGCCTGCGGGTTCTTGAAAAGGTCCGCAGCGAGACCGGGTTGCCGGTGCTGACCGATGTGCACTTGCCCGATCAGGTCGCCCCGGTTGCCGAGGTGGTCGACATGCTCCAGACCCCCGCCTTTCTGGCCCGCCAGACGGACCTGATCATGGCGGCGGCGAGCAGCGGCAGGCCGGTCAACATTAAAAAAGCACAATTCATGGCGCCGCCCGACATGGCGGCCGTTCTCGGAAAGGCCCGCGCGGCGGCCGAGAGCGCGGGGGTCGCCGATCCGCAGATCATGCTGTGCGAACGCGGATCAAGCTTCGGCTACAACAACCTGGTGGTCGACATGCGCGGGCTGGTGATCATGCGCGACATGGGCGCGCCGGTGGTGTTCGATGCCACGCACAGCGTGCAATTGCCGGGCGGCGGCGGCGACCGCTCGCTCGGGCAGCGGCAATTCGTCGAGCCACTGGCGTGCGCGGCCATGGCGGTGGGCATCGATGGATTGTTCATGGAGACCCATCCCGATCCAGACCAGGCCCTGTCCGACGGACCGAATATGGTGCCGCTTGATCATATGGATCGCCTCCTGAGCAAGATCGTCGCTATCTCTGCGATCGATTGAAATGGAAGCAAGCTCACTCCTCGAGATACCCCCCTTTCCTGGGGCAAAGCCACCGCGCTTTGCCGTCCCGGACGGGGACGTGGTGCAAAGCCTACCCCTTGATGAATTACTCTCAGCCTTGGCCGAACATCGCGTGGGTGGGTGCTATTGGGGGCAGCAAAGGCCGCTTCCCAGCACGACGATTGTGCTCGACGGCACCGGCGAGTGCGGAACTGATGCAGTCGCTTGGGGAGATCGTGATGATCCTTGGCACTTGCTTGCCAGCGCCGAGTCAGCGAGGCTGCATGAAGATGACCCTCGGGCCTTGCTGGCCATGGCCGCGGGCGTCCCGCTGGTTCTGCTCTCTGCCAACGGCGCTGTGCGAGATGCAGGGCGTCTCGACGCGGTCCGCTTGGCAGAAAGGCTGCTCTATTCATGGTCCTTCTGCAACCCCTTTGATGGGACCGGCCTGACTGTAATTGAGGCCATTGAACTGTGCGGTTTCTGGCGGCAGCTCATTGATGCAAACAGGCGCATCCATTCGGTGATGGGGATCGCATACTGGAAAAAGCCCACCGTCACGCCGCTGCTATGGGCGGGCGCGCGGGTTCCCTATGGGAAGCCGCTTGCAGATATGCCTGAAGACGGGGCTGTGGCGATCTGGCGTGCCCGCCTATCCCGATCGCAGGCGTGCGCGATCGAGCGAGCGCAGCCGCCAATCGTTGAGATCGAGGATGGCTTTATCCGCTCGGCTGGTCTGGGAGCTGATTGCGTGCCGCCGCTGTCGATCATCGTTGACGAAGATGGCCCCCATTTTGCGCCCGGCGCACCAAGCAGGATCGAGCGATTGCTGGAGGAAGGGAACTTCCCGCCCGACCTTCGCGCGCGCGCGCGCGCTTTGCGCGAGGCGATCATTGCCGGCGGCCTGTCGAAATACGAAACCGGTGCGGTGGCAGCAATCGCACGACCCGGCGGCGAGCGTCGCCATGTGCTCGTTCCCGGCCAGGTTGAAGATGACCGCGCGGTGACCAGCGGCGGCGCGCTGCCTAGCAACCTTGAACTGCTCCGCCGCGCGCGCGCTGAGGCGGGG
>DAIQNP010000079.1:0-3263 GCA_036788335.1 Erythrobacter sp. | reverse complement strand
AAGCCGCACCCGGACGTTTTAGCCGGCCATCGCCGCGGATTCATCGCCCCCGATGAAATGGCCGGCCTCGCCGACCAGATCGAGACGACGCGTACGATGGCCACGCTGATTGCCATGGTCGATGAACTGCACGTCAACAGTTCACTTGCCGGCTTCGAAGCGCTGATGCGCGGCAAGCAGGTGACGGTCCACGGCGTTCCTTTCTACGCCGGGTGGGGCCTGACCATCGACCGCGGCCCTGTCCCGCCACGTCGTACCGCACGGCGCACGCTCGACGAATTGATTGCTGCAGCACTGCTCCTTTACCCGCGTTACCTAGATCCTGCGACTTTTTTACCCTGCCCGGCCGAGGTGTTAGTGAAGCGTTTGGTCACTGGTCTTCCGGAGCTTAATCCGAGCGCGCGCGCCGTGGTGAGAGTTCGCCAAGCGGCCGGACAGATCAAACGTGTCCTGGAGAGACGGAATTGATCGACCAAAGTGAACTCGACACCGAAACCGCACCAACCAATCATGGCCTCTCGAAGCTGGTTAGTTGGCGATCAGCTCAAGCATCGACTTCGCTACAGATTTTGCTCTGGCGTTGGCGCAACCCGCACGGCATAGGGCGCCCATGAAATTTCTGCGTGAATTTGTCGAAAAACTCAGGAAGAATCCTTGGTTCGTGGCGGGGGTGGTGTTGCCGGTCCTGCTGAGTGCAGTTTATTATTTTGGCATCGCCAGCGACCAATATGTTTCGGAGTCCCGTTTTGCGGTGAAGGCGCCCAATCAGCGTGGGCCACAGACATCCTCGTTCGCCAACCTGATCCAGACGACCGGGCTTTCGGCTGGACAGGAGCAATCCAATCAGGTGATCGATTACGTGCGGTCGCGATCGGCGCTTGAGGTTCTTGTTGAAAGCTTGGGCATCCGCAAGTTCTATGGTGATCCCGGAGTTGACGCGCTCTCACGCTTCCCACGCCCGTGGGAGGAAGGCAGCTTTGAAGACCTGTTCGACTATTACGGGGAGAAGGTTGAGATTTCCCGCGATGCCGATACCGGGCTGATCGTTCTGCGTACGATCGCTTTCACTCCAAAAGCGGCTGCCGCAGTCAATGAGACGCTGCTGCGGCAGAGCGAGGCGCTGGTCAACAAGCTCAATGAAAACGCGCGCACCAATGCAATTGAAGAGGCTACGAGCCGCGTTGTTGAAGCCGAGCAGCGCGTCGGGGCTGCGCGGCAGGCGATTGCTGCTTACCGCAACCAAGCGGCGGTGGTCGACCCCCTGCAAGAGGCGACCGGCGTGGCCGAGATCGCCAACCGCCTGATCACCGAACGTGCTTCGCTTGATGCACAATTATCGACTTTACGCAGCGTCACCCCCGACCATCCATCGATCCCCGCGTTGCGTGAGCAGATCGCTTCGCTTACGCGGGAAATCGACCGGCAAACCGCGCGGCTGGTCGGCGGACGTGACACGATCAGCAGCAAGCTGCCGTCCTATGATGCGCTGGTGCTCGAACAGGAACTGTCTTCCGAGCTGCTGGTTCTTTCCCAGACCACGCTCGAAGGCGCACGGGTCGAAGCGCTCAAGCAGCAATTCTATCTTGAACGGGTGGTTAACCCCAATGTGCCCGACCAGCCAGCGTATCCCAATGCACTGAGGATCGTGATCACTATCCTCGGCTTTTCGTTGTGCCTCTACTTCATCATCTGGATGTTCGTGGTCGGAATTCTCGAACACGCTCCGGAGGATTGAACAATGGCATCGCTGGCCAAGGGCTGGGACATCCAGGTGCGCGTCATAAAGGCGCTGATGCTGCGCGAGCTTACGACACGCTTCGGCCGCGAGAATATCGGGTTCCTGTGGATCATGGCAGAGCCACTGCTGTTTGCGGTGCTGGTCGGCCTGCTGTGGCGGGCGATGAAGGGGCCGTTTGAAGCAGGGGTGAGTGTGATCGCCTTCACCATCACCGGTTACATTCCGCTGGTTCTGTTTCGCAGCACCATCGGTCGGGTAGTCAGCAGTTTCACCGCCAACGGCGGGCTGCTGTACCACCGCCAGATCAAGGTTCTCGACCTCGTTCTCGTACGCTTCGTCGTCGAGTTCATCGGTCACATGATGGCCTATTTCTTTATCGCCGTGGTGCTGTTCTCGTTTGATGTGTTCCCGGTTCCCTACGATCTGGGATTTCTGGTGCTGGGTTGGCTGTATTACTCGCTGTTCACGTTGGCGATCGCGTTGGTAGTCGCGCCGCTTAGCGAAATGAGCGAGATCATCGAAAAATTCATTCCGGTCACCACCTATATGATGGTGCCGTTTTCGGGCGCTTTCTATTTCGTCAGCTCGCTCTATCCGGCTGCGGCAGCAGTCGTGCTATGGTCGCCGCCGGTTCATGGGATGGAGATGATGCGCTACGGCGTCTTCGGCCCCTCCATCGATCCGCAGTTCGATTTTCTCTATCCGCTGCAATTCTCCCTACCCTGCATGGTGGTGGGCCTGCTTCTGTGCCGTTATGTCCGGCGCCAGATGGTGATCGAATGATCGAATGCCGCAACATCCGCAAAAGCTACAAGAGCGGCCATGGGCGGCGCGAAATCCTCAAAGGGATCAGTTTCACCATCGCAAAAGGTGAACGGATTGCGCTGCTGGGACGCAACGGAGCGGGCAAATCCACACTGATTAAGCAGGTCGGCGGAGTCGAGTTGCCCGATAGTGGCCAGATCATCCGCGGCATGACCAATAGCTGGCCGATCGGCTTCAACGGTGGGTTTCAAGGCAGCCTTACCGGATATGACAATGCCCGCTTCATCGCCCGTATCTATGGCAAATCCTACCACGAGATGCGCGACTTCGTCGCCGATTTCACCGAGTTGGGCGGTGCGCTGAAACAGGAGGTCAAGACCTACTCCTCCGGGATGCGGGCGCGGCTGGCGTTTGCGCTGTCATTGGCAATCGAGTTCGATTGCTACCTGATCGACGAGGTCATTCTGGTGGGCGACAACAATTTCCAGCGCAAATGCCATGAGGAACTTTTTGAAAAGCGCGCCGACCGCGCCATGATTATCGCCAGCCACGACATGGAGACGATCCAAGACGTGTGTAACCGCGCGCTGGTGATCCGCAACGGCGAAGCCGAGCAGTTCGACGATATTGCTAGTGCGGTAGCTACTTACAACGAACTTTAGTCTGATGGGCAGCTACCCGGCACGCCAACGATGCCCGACTGGTGGGGGCCGCTTCGCCCTTATACCAACGCGCATTGATCATGACCCATGTGCCCACT
>DAIQNP010000078.1:9357-9814 GCA_036788335.1 Erythrobacter sp. | reverse complement strand
TGGCGCTCTGAGTCCATTTTTGGTGTCAAAGGACTATTTTCCCTTTTCGGCAGGCGGGCAGGGCTGCCATTGCAAGGGCGGATCGCGCGGTGGGACTGAGTTGGTTCCGTTGTTGATTACCGTGCATAAAGCGCAGCGCTTGTGCGGAACGTCTCCATAATCGGTCCAAATTCCAAGGTCGATGTCACCAATGTTCGCATTGTCGTTACCGGTCGAGACGTGCCTTGAGATCGCGCAAGTAAGGGTTGTCGGCCTTGGTGAGTAGGAAGTTCAGCGCAGAATCCAGCTTTGCCGCACGGGTCCTTGCCAGCGGCTCTTCGATAAACAAAGAATGCCAGAAAACCGGCGCAAAAGTATGCATCACATAGCGGATGTAATCAGCGTATCCGATATCCATCCTCCATGCATCCCGGCTGTCGAAATAGAACAGCTGCGGATCGATCGCCTCTTCCACGAT
>DAIQNP010000078.1:0-9347 GCA_036788335.1 Erythrobacter sp. | reverse complement strand
GCTGTCTTTCTGCTCCGGCCGCAGCTCGGCCGAGGGCGCGCGCTCGATCACCCGGTAGTCGGCCAGCTTCGTGCCGAAGAACTCGAGATCGAACTGCGACTCATCGACGCGGCGGTTCATGCTTCTCGACATATAGTTCAGGTTGGTCTCGCCGAGATGTCCTTCGACGCTCCAGGTCAGACTTGTCTGTTCGGGCAGGAACAGGCCGTCCGTCATGGCATCCGGGCACGCCATTCCCGTTCGCATTGAGAAAATCCGGTGCGCGCGATCAAGATTACGAGCGGGAGCGCTGGCTTCAATTTCAGCCGGAGCGGGCTGCAAGCTGGCGTCGGTGCCGAACACCCGAACGACCTCTTGAGCAAAGGTCCGGAGCTCGGAATGCAAGTCGGTCATCTTTTCAACTCCATCTCATGGCTCCATCCTGGACAGCTTGAGCGATCTCGATGACGGCAGCCTCGAACTGGGGCGTTATCCGTACCACCTTGGCATCCGGAGCGGTCGGTGCCTCGCGATGCGCGATCATCGCGTCGATGAAGTGGTCGCCGTTGGCGAAGGCTCCCACGATACCGCGCACGCGCACTACTTCGGCAGCGTAATGGAGGCCGACATCGCCTGCCAGAAGATTTATCTGGGTGGCACCGATCTGATTGATGTTCGGTGCAGAGGTACCCGAGAAATCGGGCGGATCGATGGCAACGCTTACAACGTTGGTCGGCGCTGTGACCTTTGTCCAGGCACCGTTCTCGAGGATGTACTGCCCCATCTTGAAGGTGGCATTTCCAACGAACTCGCCCGCCTTGTACAGCGGTTTGCCTTTTGAATCTGCTGCAGCCGGATGGGGATTTGTGCCCTCAGTACGAAACCACAAGACACTTTTCCGTTTGGCGAGGTCCGCTTCGAAGGGTGAGGCATCTGCCCGCACGGCAGCTGCCGAGGTGTCGCCGTACAGGGTGCGTTCGGCCAGCGTTTCAAAGCCGCGCACCACGCTGCCGGTATTGATGGCGGTCGGGGCCGGGATGAAATTCCCGTGCTGGTTGACCCCTCCGTAGGCCGCGGAGATCATGTGCATGCGTACCCAGCGACCATTGCTGGTTGTCAATCCGTGCTTGGTCAGGTTATCCCACGGTGGCCCCATGATGCCGCTCGAGTCCTCCCCGCCGCGGCTCGGTTGATTGGTGACGGGGCCGAATTCCGCCAGCACCGGGCCGCTCCAGTTGTTTTGCGGGGCTGGCACCGGAACGGCGGTTCCCGGTTCCGGGATGGCTCGCAACAGGATGGAGAACTCGTTGAGCTTTTCGGCCAGTTGGTTGATCTGAGGCTGCTGCATACCGCGGGTCGTTGCGAAGCCCGCAAGGTGCTGATCGTAGTAGTCTTTCGCGATACGCGCCCTGCCTTTTGCCGCGGTTGACAGTGTCGGGCTGACCAAGGCTTCGGCCAGATGCGTTGCAATCGGCTTTGGCTCCGACGCCATGATCAAGGTTGCGCCGTTCTCGCCTCCCTCGAAATAGAGGTGGTGAGTTTTTCCGTCGGCTAGTGGCACAGCACGCCGTTCCCGCCACCATTGCAGAACCCGCGCAGCCCCACTCCGCACCGCGCCCATGAACCGCCGCGCCTGCTGGACGATCCAGTCGATCAGCCGGTCGAGCGCCGCATCGATCGGGCGGCGCAGGGCTTCGATCAGATCGGTAACCGCGCGGGCGACATTGCCGAGGCCCACCAGCCGGGCAAGGAAGCTGATCACCAGCGACAGCAGGCCCACCATCGTCTGTTCGACCTTGGCGGCGGCGCCGTCGAGCTTGCCTTCCGCGATCTCGGCGATGCCGTCGATGAAGGCGGCGGCGACCTGCGCCATCTGGCTCAGCCGTTCGACGAAGAACATCACCGTGTTGTAGATCGCGATGATCGCCTGGATCAGCGCCCCGGCCGGATTGAGGAAGCTGACGAGCTTGATCACCGCCTGCTGGATCACCTGCTCGGTAACGAAGCTGATGATCTTCTCGATCACCATCTCCTGCAGGTTGCCGATCATTTCGACGATTTGCTGCCAGGCGGCGGCGGGGCCTTCGGTGACCAGCGTGGTGACCAGTTCGAACCCGGTCTCGAGCGCGGTGACCGCGGTTTCGCCCAGCACCCGCACCAGCTTGGGCCGGACGTTTTCCCACGTCAAGCCGAGCACCGAGAGGACGAACTTGAGGATTTCCTGAAGGCTGAAGGCCTGCGGGATATGGATGTTCGCCCCCGCCATCGCGCCGGTCAGCCACTGGATCAGCGCGCTGCGCAGATTGGGCACGAAGTTGCGCGAGAACAGTTCGAACCCGCGCTTGGCCGCCGCGACGAGATTGCCGACGAAGGCGATCGGGTCGGCCACGATCGTGTCGAAGGCTTTCCCGGCCCGTTGCAGATAGGGCATTACCCCCGGCGCGACGACCTCGACGATGATCGTCAGCAGCGTCAGCACGGTGTCGAGGATCCACGCCCCGAAATCCACGACGATGCTGCCGAACACGCCCAGAACTTTGGCGACTGCCCCGGGCAGGTCGATGAAGTCGGTAATCTCGATCTGTTCGAAGGCCTCGACGAAGCGGTCGGGGATCGACACCACCAGGGCAATCAGGCTGTCCAGCGCCCCGGTGAACCACGCCCCGATCCGTTCCAGCGCGTTGGCTTCCTGAATGTTGTTCCAGAGCTCTTCCTGACCGGCCAGCCGCAGCAAACCGCCAACGATTGCGCCGACATCGCGTTCGACCTGCTCGCCGGTGATCGGATCATAGCCGAGGATCTGCTTGAGCAGGCCGTAGCCTTCGGTCGGCTCCACCAGCGCGGCAAGCGGCGAGAGCACGGCTTCGCGGACGAAGGTGACGATCTGGTCGAACAGCGCGCCGACGAAAGTGATGATGCGGTCGATCGGATCGGTGAAGATGCGCTTGGCGCGTTCCCATACGCCGTCGAGATCGAAGATGTCGTCCCAGCTCAGGTCATCGAGGAACGCATTGATTGCGGCGCGGATCGATTCGCCCGTGATGCCCAGCGAGGCGAGCTGTTCCTCGACAAAGGTGCCCGCTGTCTCGAACACCCCGAACTGGTCGAGCACCGTCGTGACCAGCACGCCGCCGGGCAGGAATTCGACGATCGCGCGCAGGATGTTGGCGGCGCTGCGATCGACGTCCTGCATGTTGATCGGATTGACCCCGATCAGGATCGTGAACATGCGGAAGCCGGGGATGTTGTAGGCAGCTTCGGCAAAGTAATCGAGCGCATCGCTGACGCCGAGACGGCTCGCCTGCGGCCCGGTGCGCTCGCCCACATGAACGCCCGCCGAGCCGCCCGCCGACTTGCGCTGGACGCTGGCACGCTGCTGGATGGTATGGGTCAGCTCATGCGCAAGCAGGTGCTGCCCGGCGGCGGTATCGGGCTGGAACTGGCCTTCGTTGAAGAAGATGTGGTTGCCATAGGCAAAGGCGCGCGCGCCGATCCGGGTCGACAGCCGGGCTGCCTGGGCATCATCGTGGATCCGGACATTGGAAAAATCGGCGTCGAAGCGCGGTTCGAGCAGCGCCCGCGTCTTGCGTGACAGGGGCTTGCCACCGACCGCTGCGGCCCTGATCCGCGCCTCGACCTCGATATCGGCGCCGCCCTTGCCGGCTGCCGGGGCGGCCCCGCCGCCGCCTGCCATGCGCTGGACCGCAGTCGCAACCCGGCCGACCTTAGGGGCGGGGGCGGAAACCACCGCGTCGGCAACCTTGTCCGCCTCGCGCTCGCTCGCATCCTCGGGCGAGGAAACGAACCCCGCCCGCTGGATTCGCGTGCCGGTGCCGGCATCGGCGAGCTTCTTGGCTTCGTCGAGTTCCGCATCGGCCAGCGACATGCGCTGGACCATCGGCTTGGCCTGAACGCCGCTCACCAGCAGCATCGACCTGCGATCCTGCGTGGCGTTCTGGTCAGGGCTGGCCTTGCGTTGCACAGGGGGTGAGCGGGCCGGCGCCGGGCGAGCCCGGTCCGCAACGGGTTGGGCCTGCACCTGTGAACGGGCCGCCTGCAGCATCGCTACACCGCCTGCGCCAGAGCGGGCCGCAGCGGGCAGTGCTCGCCCGTCTTGCGGTATTCACGCTCGACCGCCTTGACCAGCTGCGCGTCGCCGATCGCTTCGCCCGCTGCCAGCGCCAGCAGGCGGGCATGGAGCACGACATTGTGGATCTGCCCGCCCGAGAAGGAACATCGGCAGGCGATCTCGTCGATCAGAGCGGAGCCCACCGCGTGTTCGCCAAGCTGGCGCAGCAGGATGTCCTGGCGCCGAAGCTGGTCCGGCAGGCGGAACGGGATGATCGCATCCATACGGCGGCGAAAGGCGCGGTCGATCCGTTCGCCATCGTTGGTTGTGATGATGATGATCCCGCGGAACTCCTCCAGCCGCTGGAGCAGGAAATTGGTTTCCATATTGGCATACCGATCGGTAGCGGAGCCGACCTCGGTGCGCTTTCCGAGCAAGGCATCGCCTTCGTCGAGCAGCAGCACGACATCGAGCTCTTCCGCCGCGGCGAGCGCCTGTTCGAGGTTCTTCTCAGTCTCGCCGATATACTTGTTCACCGTCGCGGCCAGATCGATCCGGTAAAGCGGCCGGTCGAGGGTGCGGGCGAGATGCTTGGCGGCAAGCGTCTTGCCGGTCCCGCTCGCGCCGCTGAGGAGGGCTTTCACCCCGGCATCGCTGGTGCCGTGCAGGCGTTCCCGCAGGCGGCAGCGCAGCGCAAGCAAGTCGATCTCTTCCCGTTCGGCCGGGTCGAGCACCAGATCGTCCAGTCCGCTATCGAGCGCGACGCGATGCGCCATCGTCTCCAGACGGGGATCGCGGATCGCAGCCAGGGCCGCAGTGATGGCTGCCCGCGAATCGGCATCCGTGCCGCGCGCCGCTCCTTTCGCGATGCGGTGAATGTGGCCGGAAGTCAGCAGCCGGTCGGAGAGCTGCGCCGCCGTCCGCGTCCACCCGGCCCGGCGCCAGTGTCGCTTGCGTGCCGACACGTCGGGGCGGGGCAGAGTGACGGGGTGGAGCGCGGCGGCGGGCCTGCCGTCATCAATGCTCGCGCCGTGCGATGTCACGATGGCGCATTGCGGCGCGGGGACAGGAGCAGGGGTCAGCACGGCGCGTTCACCCGGACCGGGCGAAAACTCAACCATCAGCAGCGCGCGTGCGAGCGTGGCGACAAGGTTGGCTTCGGCCCACATGACCGGATCAAGCGCCGCCTCCGGGCGCAGGTGCAGCACCCCGATGGTGGCAGCCCCGGCGGCCATGCGCACGAGGGTGGAACGGCCATTGTGGCGGTCGCTGCGGATCAGCAGGGTGCTCGGCCCGGCGCTGCGCAGAACGGCAGCGATAGCCTGCGGAGTGGGGCTGGCAGGGGAGGGCGCGATCCAGTCCTTCGCCCGCGCCAGAGCCGCAGGCGGCTCCAGTCGGAACCAATCGCGATGGCAGGGCGCGCCCGACGCCAGTTCCAGCACGGCAGACGCGACCCGCAGCGTCCACTGGATCCGCGGCGCATCGCGGCTGCCGAGTTCAAGCACACCGAGCTCGACCCACCGCAACAGCGCCGCCCGCACCGCCCCCGAGCTTTGGCCGGGAAACAGGTCGCACAGGAACACCGTCATCCCCCCCAGCGTCGGGGTGTCGCCTTCGGGCTCGATCAGCAGGGAGAAGCGCGGGTCCTCCTCGATCGCTGCAATCAGCAGAACCGCAGACTGCGCGGGCGCACCGGGCTGCAATACGGCCAATCGGTCGAGCGGCAGCCGCGCATCGCCCTGCCACCGCTCCACGCAGGCATCCCATACCGCCGGATCGGGCAGGCCCGGCGCGCCGAGCAGCGTCTCGATCCGTTCGGTATAGCTGCGCAGGAAGCCGAACTGGCCCAGATAGGGCCCGAGCCGCCCCTCGCGCCGCTCATGGTCAAGGATCCGGACGACGAGCCCGAGCAGACGCAACCGGAACTGTTCCTCGGCGCACACCGGCAGGCCGGAAAAAGGTGCAGCGCGGCTCATCGATAGACAAAGGCGAGCGAGCGCCCCTCCTGCTGGAGCCAGCCTGGATTGCGGTCAAGCCCCGCGTAGCGCACCGCGAAAGGCAGGTCATCGAGGGCGAATTCGACAGTCATCGCCGCATCGATGATCCGCACCCGCCCCGCAAGCCGCAGTTGGTCGCGCGTGAGTGATTCGTCACCGCTGCGCCGGTCGATCTCGGCCTCGAGCGTCCGGGCCAATGCGCCGATCCAGCGCTCCTGCGATGCGGCAGGAAGCCGGCGGGCGGCATCCGCGCGCCGCACCCTGCCATCGACAAAGCTGCCGGCCGGGGCAAGCGCCAGCATCGCACGGCGGTTGCGCCCAGCGGGCTGGTCGATCAGCGGGTAGCCTGCCGCGTGCCACATGGTGCAATGCCGTCCGTCACGCAGGATCTGCGCCTCGCGCAACAGGTTCTCGCCAGTCATCAGGCCCGGGTGGACGAAGCGGCTCGGCAGCCGTAAGGGCGCGGCCTGCCGGGCGATCCAGCGGTGCAACGGGCAAGCGATATAGGCCTGCCCGAACCAGTGCGCGCCCAGCCGGTCAATCAGCGCGAACGGCGGGAGATTGGCTCCGGCCGCGCAATCGAGGGCAAAGTCGCTCACGAAGCCCAGCTGGCGCAGGGGGGCGAGCAGGTAAAACAGCCCGCAAAAGGCGCTGGTGAAGGCATCGTCATCGACGTTGGCCGGGAACCCATCATGGGCTGTGGCGCGCGGCGCGATTGCGGCGGTGCGGGGGGGTGATGGCTTCCGATCCGGGGGCTGCGGTCCGGACGAGATGGCAAACGCCGGCGGGTCAACGTGCTGCGGCCCTGTTCCCGCACTGCCCGCAATACGCGAAAGCGCAAGCGACGGCGGGGCTGGTGAAGGCTTGCCTGCTTTCGGCTCGTGATGGAGGGGTTGTCGTATCGCCGGAGCCTCGCTTGCTTCGGCCGAGCGCGTTTCGGTACGCGGCAATGTGGCGGCAGCGACACCTGCAATGAAAGCCGCCCCCTGCGCGCTGTTGGCGCGTCCCGGAAACCTTGCGCACCAGATCAATGCGGCTGAGACGGCACGGTGACGTGGGCTCAGGGGCCGCTCGGCGAGGTGTCCGGCAAGCGCCTCGCCCAAGGTGGCTGCGTCCCCGCTTCGCACCGGGAGGGGCGCGGGGGCCGCAAGGTGCGGGCCATCCGGCGCGGCAGCTAAGGGCGGGAAGGGCACGAGGAAGGCCTGTCGCAGCCCTCGCTCGATCTCGCCGATGGCGTGATCGCCAAGCCGCGCCATCCATGTGGCGAGCTGTCCGCGCTGGAACAGAAGGTTTGCGCAATGCGCCGTGGACGGGGTGTCGGGGAGCAGCACTTTGCGCACCCAGTCATCAAAATCCGTCACCCCCGGCACATCGGCGCACAGGCCCCGGCCATAGGTCGCCGCGAAAGCCGGATGGCCGATCAGCCACGCCGCCATCCGGGCGCGCGAGGAAAAGCGCACCGCCTGCCCGGACGCGACCAGCCCCGAGGGATCGTGCGCAGCCTGTTCCAGCCGCGCCCGCAACGCGCTCGCGAAGCTTCGGGCGAAGGGGCGGTTGGGGCCATCGGGGGCAAGCCTGTCTGCGACCGACAACCGCGGAACCAGCAAAATTTCGTCGGGTGCCAGTCCCAATCCATCGAGCGCAGTGGCGGCCAGCGCGCGCTTCAACTGCGCGCGAAGTCCCGCCCCCGTCACCCGCGCCCGGCCGATGGCCAGCGCGGCATGCGGGGCAAGGGGCGAGCCGAGGGTCAATTGACCCGCACAGGTCCGACCGAGCGGACAGCATGCGTGAAGCTGCCCATGGGCATCGCCACGAAAAACGGCCGCCCCTTGATCAGGATCGTCCTTTTCGTGACGACTTCCCCCCGAACGAAGTGGAAAGGGAGGTTGATGGCGAGCGGAAGCAAGGTCGGCATTTTGCTTTTGCGCAGGTGGTCGATGAACGGCATCGCCTGACGGACCGCCGGGGTGATGCCGGTGACGACGGCTTGCACCACAAGCGGCGCTTCCAACTTTTGTTCGCCCGTGTAGCGCAGGTCGAGCCGTTCGGCGCCGGCAGGCACAAGGAATGTCTGACCGGACCCCACGGCAAAGCTGGTCTGGAAGCCATCGAATGATGCGATGACGGACTGGGGCGTAATGACCACGTCCTTGCGCCGCTCAGCGTTGTTCGCCCTGCGCGCTTTTTCGTGTTCATCCACCAGGATCGTCACCACGCTGCCGGGCTTGACGTCGAGCGACACGGGATCGGCTGCCAGTTCGAACACTTTCGACGGAATGCGCAGTCGGCCGGGATCGACCGCCAGGTCAAGCCGCTGCTCCGGGCCTTGCACCCTTTCGAACGGTAGGGTCCAGACGTTCTTGCCGACTGACTCGACGCCGCTGAACTTCGACGTCCAGGGCATCCGGCCGAGATTGGCAAAGCCTTCACGCAGCACAATCCTGTCGGCATCCCGCACCTGCTCTCGCCAATCGGCAACGGCGATGGTAGCGCTTGATTCGAAGGGCGAATTGATCTCGACGAAATCCAGATTGAATTGCCGCGACAGACTGGCGACGCCGGAGGTGTTGTTGACCTCCACCTTCACACACTGATGCGGATGGTCCGTGAAGAAATCGAACTCGGTCTCGCCGGAATTCGCCCAGTTGCCCGTGGTCGCAAGGTCCCAAGTACCCGATGGCAGGGTCCGGTATTCGTCGGGGCCGACCGGGACCTGGATGGTCGGGTTGCTGGCCGACGGGATGTTGGCCCAGGTGCTCGCGGCCGGAAGGCCGAAATTGGCGATCTTGAAGGTCGCCTGCACACCATTGACCGTGGCCGGCGGTGGCCCGCCCGCAGACAGGTTGCCGACCGTGGCAAAAAACGCGTTGGTTTCGTTCAGCGCAATCAAGCCGGGATTGCTCTGATTGCTCGAGAATCCGGTGAGGCGAAGGCCTGCCGAGACGGTCGATGCATCGAGCGACACGTTCCCCCAGCGCTGTGTGTTCGACGATGTGCTGTCGAGAGCGGCTTCGTTGATCAGCGTGCCGGCCGGCCAGCTGTATTCCCGCGCGGTGTCGACATCGCCTTCGACGGTCGCGATCGTGGTCGCAAACATGGCGAAGGGATCCGTCTCGGGAAATCCGCTGTAGACGGATTTCGGGAGTTTCATTTCGACGCTCCAGCGCGGCGAAGTTCCGGGCGCGCCTGCGACATAGTTGGATTTCACCTCGACACCGGCTGGCGCATCTTCGGACGTCCAGCTCACGTCGGTTCCGCTCAGGCTGCCGGAATAATATTCCACGGTCGGAACGTGCCCTGCG
>DAIQNP010000077.1:0-9970 GCA_036788335.1 Erythrobacter sp. | reverse complement strand
CGCCGGGCGTCAGCGTGATCCCGACGAAGCTGGGCTGCGCCGCCGCCGGATCGGGTGTGGAATAGCGCGCGATGCGGGCATCCAGCTTCACTTGGACCCGCGCCGCCACGCGCTGCACCGCGCCTGCGGCCAGGCCCCAGTCCTCGCGCAGCGGATCGCCGGTACTGGCGGAGACCTGCCCGTAGATGCCGGTACCGGGCGAAAGCTGTTCGTCATGCCGCACCGACCCGCGCCAGTTGGCAAGGCCGGGCCGCGCGGCGCGCTGTGCCTCGATGGTGGTGACGCCGCTGGGCGAGGCATCGACGGCCAGCCCCCCGCCGACCAGCGACCAGGTGCTGTCCTGCCCGCGCAGATCGACGAAGGATACCGCGCCGTAGCCGAACACCGATCGCAGCGCCGGTTTGCGGGTCTCCGCCGGAGGGACGGAGGCGGCGGCAGGCGTGTCCGGTCCGGATTGCGCGCTGGCGGGCATGGCAATGGCAAGGGCACAGGCAAGGGCGCAGGCAAGGGCGCAGGCAGCGGCGGCACACTGCCCGCTGCGAAGTTGCCGCCAGCGCGATGCCCGCGCGGTCATGCGGCGACTTCCGGATGGGGGGCTTGTCCTGCGTCCGGGCCGGACTGGTGCAACAGCAGCCGGTCCGCCGCGCGCCGCGCCAGCGCCAGATTGGCCCGCAGCGCCAGTTCGCGGGGGTGAAACGGCTTGACGATGAAGTCGCTGACACCCTCGGCCAGCGCCTGATCCATCGCCCGTTCGGTGGCATTGGCGGTGACGAACAGGACCGGCACGCTGGCGAGCAGGCCGAGCCCCTTGACCGCGCCGAGAATGTCGAAGCCCGACCGCATCGGCAGCATGATCTCGGTCATGACCAGATGCGCCGCATGCTGCGTGATGGCGGTGATCGCCGCCGCGCCGGTTTCCGCCCGGAAGACCTCATGCCCATGCCGCTCCAGACACAGCGCAATGCTCTCGCAGGCGTATCTGTCGGAATCGGCCACAACTATACGCGCCACATCGAACCCCAATACCGCAATGTCCCTAGGTCGGCGTTAACTATATTGGGTTAAAATTCGGTTGACGCAGGGGCGGGCGCAGGGTTTGTCAGGCAGGCGAGCGGACTGCTGCCAATCCCCGATTGTTAATAAAAACAACAGGATAATGGCAACAGCCTCACATGCCCGGTGTCTGGCGGGTTACCAATTCGTGCACGAATTGTGGTTAATTTCCGGCAGCAGGCAGCCTATCCCCGCCTCCCCACGCCGCGCGGAGTGCAGACGCAGCAATGCTCGCCCGCATTGCCGCCACTCGGCAATTGATTTTCAACCCGCAGCCGCTAGAGCGCAGGTCCGTGCTGCGGGGCGGTTAGCTCAGTTGGTAGAGCATCTCGTTTACACCGAGAGGGTCAGCGGTTCGAGCCCGTTACCGCCCACCACGTATCTTCAGACATCATCGGACAGGTCCGCGCATTTTGGCGCAGCCGCTGCGCTGTACCGGCATAAGATGGTCGGTAATTGATTACGCTAACGCAGGCTATTGCGGCGCTGCGACCTCACGCGTTGCTCTATCGAAAAGCCGGACTTTGCGTTTGTTATCAATTTCCACGCTCCATGCGAGCGTAGGAATAGCCAGACCTGCCTTGTGCATTGACTTGCCCGAGGACACGAGTAAAACGTGAAGCATGGTAGCGCTATCATATCTGTCGAGGACCGGCAGAAGGGTGCTGCCTGGAGAATGGCGCAAATGCCATCACATGGGAGGGAGAGCAGTCATGAAGGCCTTGGCCTATAATCGTGTTCGTCGTTCGCAGGTCGGCCGTGGCCGCCGCGTGGTTCTGTCGGCCGGAGTTTCGGCGCTGGCATTGGGCGTTCTGGCCCCGCCGGTTGCGGCGCAGGCGACCGCCGAAGATGCCGCCGAAGAGGTGGGTGCCAACGAAATCGTCGTCACCGGTGTGCGCGCCAGTCTTGAACGGGCGATGGACATCAAGCGCGAAGCGTTCGGCGTGGTCGACGCCATTTCCGCTGAGGATATCGGCGACTTCCCCGACACCAACCTGGCCGAATCGCTGCAACGCATTCCCGGCGTGTCGATCAGCCGGATCAACGGCGAAGGTTCGCAGGTCACCGTCCGCGGCTTCGGTCCGCAGTTCAATCTCGTCACCGTCAACGGTCGCCAGATCGCGACCACTTTCGTCAATGCGGTCGGCGGCGATCAGGATGTCGATTTCAGCCGTGCCACCGGGCGCTCGTTCGATTTCAACAACCTTGCGTCCGAAGGCGTGCAGCGGCTCGAGGTCTACAAGACCGGCCGTGCGGCGATCCCTTCGGGCGGGATCGGCGCGGCGATCAACGTCGTCACCTCGCGCCCGCTCGAAGCGGCTGGCACGGGCCTGCGCGGCAGCGTCGGGGCCAAGGCGCTGTACGACCTCAGCAATTCGGAATTCACCGTCAATCCCGAACTGTCGGGCGTGCTGACCTGGACCGATCCCAACGACACCTTCGGCGTGTCGCTGTTCGGCGCCTATCAGGAACGCACCAGCGAATCGGTCAGCGCCACGTCGAATGCGTGGAATATTTCGCCCTTCTCCGAATTTCCCGGTCGCGGTCCGGCCACGGTGGTGACCGGCGCGCCGGCCGATCCCAGCACACTGGTCGCGGTGCCCAACGACAGCCGCTACCACTTCTCCGAATTCGAACGGGAGAGGCTGAACCTTGCCGGGACCGCGCAGTTCCGCCCGATCGAAACCCTGACTTTCACCGCCGATGCGATGTATGTCGAAAACGCCCTGAGCGAACAGCGCACCGACCAGACCAACTGGTTCAACCGCCCGTTCGATGCGATCACCTTCGATCCCAATGATGCGGTTCCGACGTCGGTCTTCATCGAAGAAGGTGACGGCTTCGGCACCAAGGATTTGGGCTTCGAGCAGCAGTTCCGCGCCACCAAGACCGAACTGCAATCCTATGGTCTCAACGCCGAATGGGAAATCAGCTCGGGCTTCACCCTGCGGCTCGACGGCAACCACTCGATCTCCTCGTCGAACCCGGATTCCGCCAATGGCGCCAGCTCGACCCTGTTCAGCATGGGCGCGCCGGTGGTCGACGGGCACTCGGTCGACTTCTCCGGCGCGGTACCGATCCAGCGCTACACGTTCAATGACAGCGGCGCCGGCGTCGACGGCATCCTCGGCACCGCCGATGACCGCGGCAACAATAATGGCGTGCTCGACATTGGCGACCTTGGCACGCAGGTGCAGCGCACCAATGCGTCGCGCCAGCGTCACCGGGTCGATCAGTTCAGCGCCGATCTGACCTGGGAATTCGACGAAGGCAGCCGGTTCGACATCGGTGCCCGCTACATCGATTCCAGCATGACCAGCGCTCGCACGCAAACCCAGCAGACGCTGGGTGACTGGGGCATCAACAATGTCGGCGATATTGCCGCGCAGGCTGGCGGTCTGGTCGAGGAATTCTGCCTCGCCTGCAAATTCAACCGCTACGACGTCGGTGATGCGCAGACGGCGTTCCGTGGCAATGCCGTTGAGCTGTTCCAGATCTTCGAGCCGTTCTATGCCGCGCAGGGCAATCCCAACAATGTCACCGGCAACGAATTCGACCGGGTGGGCGAGGAAATCTGGTCGGCCTACGCCCAGTTCAACTGGAACGGCGATCTCGCCGAACGTCCGGTCAACCTGGTTGCGGGCGTCCGGTGGGAGAACACCAGGACCACCGCGTTCTCGCTGGTGGACCAGCCGCTCAGGATCGAATGGGCGTCCGACAACGACTTCACCCGTGTGGTGAGCGGCAATATCGCCGAAATCACCCGCAACGGCCAATACAGCCAGCTGCTGCCGTCGGTCGATTTCCGGATCGAGCCGGTCGACGATGTCGTTGCCCGCGTGTCCTATTCCAAGACGCTGGCACGCCCTGATTTCGGCAACCTGTTCGCCTCGCAATCGGCCAATGCACCCGATCGTCCGACATTGCTGGGCGGAATCGCAGGAGGGACGGCGGGCAACCCCGGTCTCGCACCGCTGATTTCGGACAATTTCGACATCTCGCTCGAATGGTATTTCGCCCCGGCCAGCTTCGTTTCGGCGGCGTTCTTCTACAAGAGCGTGTCGAACTTCATCGGGACCGGTCAGGTCGAACAAAATCTGTTCGGTCTGCGCGATCCCACCACCGGCGCTCCCGGAACCCGTTCGGGCGCGGCAGCCGACGAAATCGAGGCGCTGGGAGCCGTGCTGAGCGATGTCAGCCTGTTCACGCTGACGGCGCTGATCGATGCCAATAATGGCGATCTGGCGGCGGCTTCGGCGCAGTTCCAGGCCAATCTTGGTGCCAATGGCCAGCTCGATCAGGCCTTTGTCGACACCATTCTGGCCCAGTTCGACGTGATCGCCAACGACACCGACCCACTGTTCGTGTTCGACGTCGCCACCCCGATCAACAACCGCGAAGGGAATATTCACGGCTTCGAATTGCAGGGGCAGTACTTCTTCGGCAACACCGGGTTCGGTGTGTCGGGGTCGCTGACCAAGGTGTTCGGCGACGTCAATGTCGATGTGCTGTCGGATCCGAACACCGACGTGTTCGCCCTGCTCGGCCTGTCGGACAGCTTCAACATCACCGGGATCTACGATGCCGGCGGGATTGCGGCGCGGGTGGCGTATAACTGGCGCGGGCAGTTCCTGTCCGGGGTCAACCGCGGCGGCGGGCGCAACCCGGTGTTCTTCGACGACTTCGGCACGCTCGATGCCAGCGTCACCTGGGACCTCAACGAAACGCTGTCCTTCTCGCTGGAGGCGGTGAACATCCTCAGCGAACCGATCCGGTCCTTCGGGCGCGACGAGAAGCAGCTGTTCTTCGCGCAGGAGCTCGAGCCGCGGCTGTTCGCCGGGGTGCGCTACCGCTTCTGAGGCGGCGCGCAGGACGCAATGCAACGGGGGGAGGGGTGGCTTGTGCGGGCCTCCCTCCCTTCCTTCGTTGAGATAATCGTCCGTCTGCGGCAGGATGATCCGATGACCAAGGTTCTGCTCAACAATATCGACCATCAGGACCTGCGGCTGATCACCCGCGGGGGCCGCGCCTTCGGCGACGCGGTCAATCAGGTCATGGTGTTCCCGACCGAGTTCGAACCGGCGCAGCGCGAATTTCCGATCATCTTGCGCCCTGATGGCGAAGGCCGGCTGCGTCCGGTGGCGCTGCTGGGGCTGGACCGCGACGAGAACCTGTTTCTCGCTCCCGATGGCCGGTGGCTGTGCGACCATGTGCCTGCGCTGCTGCGCAGCGGGCCGTTCGCGATTGCGGCGTCGGGCGCCAGAGCCAATGCCGGAGACGCCGGGCTACAGATCCTGATCGACCCCGATCATCCGCGTCTTTCGCGCACCGAGGGCGCGCCGCTGTTTCTCGAACATGGCGGCAATGCCCCGGCATTGGAGACAATGCTCGGCGTGCTGCGCGCCGCCTTTGTGGGCCATCAGTTGCTCGATCCGCTGGTGGCGGCCTTGCAGGGTGCCCGCCTGCTGCGCCCCTTCGACCTCGAACTGCGGGTCGGGCCGGACCGGGCCTATGCCATCTCCGACGCGCAGACCATCGACCGCGAACGGCTGGCGGGGCTGACGGGGGAGGAGCTGGCCGGGCTCCACCGGGGCGGCTTCCTGCAATCGGCCTTCATGCTCGCCGCCTCGCTCGGCAACCTGCAACGGCTGGTGGACCGCAAGAGCGCGCTGTTGGCGGCGGGCGTCGCGGCAGCATGAGCGGCTGGGGTCGCCCGGCCGAGCGCCTGCGCGGCATCGATCCCGCCGCAATCCCCTTTGCCGACCTGTTCGCGCGCCAGCAGCCGGTGGTGCTTGAAGGCGTGGCGTCAGGCTGGCCGCTGGTCGAGGCCGGGCGCAAGGGCGCCGCCGAGGCGGCCGATTACCTGCGCCAATTCGCCAGCGATGCGCCTGTCACCGTCTATACCGGCCCGCCCGAGATCGCCGGCCGGTTTCACTACGACGGCGACGTGGCAGGCTTCAACTTCCATTCCTGCCGCGCCCCGCTGGGCGAAGTGCTCGACGGGTTGATCGGGTCGGCGGCCGATACCGAGGCCCCGGCGGTCTACATCGGATCGACCGATATCGACCATTTCCTGCCGGGCTTGCGCGCCGCCAATGATCTGGCGCTGACCCACCCCGATTTTGCGCACAAGCCGCCGCTGGCCAGCATCTGGATCGGCAACCGCACCACTGCGGCGGCGCATTACGACATTTCGCACAACCTCGCCTGCTGCTGCGTGGGCGCGCGGCGCTTTACGCTGTTCCCGCCCGACCAGATCGCCAACCTCTACCCCGGCCCGCTCGAACCGACGCCAGGCGGGCAGGTGGTGACAATGGTGGACCTTGCCGCGCCCGACCTTGAACGCTTCCCGCGTTTCGCACAGGCAATGGAGGCGGCCATCGTCGCCGATCTTGCGCCGGGCGATGTGCTCTATTATCCGGCAATGTGGTGGCATCAGGTCGATGCGCTCGGCAGTTTCAACGTGCTGGCGAATTACTGGTGGAACCCGGTTCCCGCCTATATCGACACGCCGCACACGACACTGCTCCACGCGCTGCTGAGCCTGCGCGACCGCCCGGCGGGCGAGCGGGCGGCGTGGCGCGAGGTTTTCGATTACTACGTGTTCGGCAACGGGTCTGCGGCAGCGGGCGCGCACCTGCCGGACCATGCACGCGGCCCCCTGGCCCCGCTCGATCCGGTGGCGGCGCGGCGCTTGCGCGCGCAAGTGCTGAACCGGCTCAACCGCTGAGAGGATGATGATGACGACGACGCAAGGCAAGCCGGTCAAGAAGGTGGTGATCGCAGGCGGCGGCACGGCGGGCTGGACCGTGGCGGCGGCGCTCGCCAAGAACCTGGGCTCGATGATCGCCATAACGCTGGTCGAATCCGACGCGATCGGCACCGTCGGCGTGGGCGAGAGCACCATCCCCACTGCGCGCCGGTTTCACGAATTGCTGGGCCTCAGCGAAACCGACTTCATCCGCGCCACCGGGGCAAGCTTCAAGCTGGGCATTTCCTTCGAGAACTGGACGCGTGAGGGTGAAAGCTATTTCCACTCCTTTGGTGTCATGGGCCGGTCGACCTGGATGGCCGATTTCCAGCACATGTGGCTGGAGGCGCGGGCGATGGGCGTGGCCGGGCCATTGGGCGATTACAGCTTGGAAACGCAGGCCGCGCTGGCGGGCAAGTTCGCCGCCGGGGGCAATGCCCCGCTCAATTATGCCTACCACCTCGATGCCACCGCTTACGGCCTTTTCCTGCGCGACTTCTCGGCCAAACTCGGCGTCACCCGGATCGAAGGGCGGATCGACGAGGTGCGCCGCGACTGGGAGAATGGGGATATAGCCGCGCTGGCGCTCGATAACGGCGCGGTGGTGGAGGGCGAACTGTTCATCGACTGCACCGGATTTCGCGGGCTGCTGATCGAGGAGACGCTGGAAACCGGGTTCGAGGACTGGACCCAGTGGCTCGCCACCGACCGCGCGCTGGCGGTGCAGACCACCGCCGCAGGCCCGGCGCGCCCCTATACCCGCGCGATCGCGCATGATGCCGGCTGGCAATGGCAGATCCCGCTTCAGCACCGGGTCGGCAACGGGCTGGTCTATGCCAGTGACCACCTGTCCGACGATGCCGCGCTGGACCGGCTGAGCGGGCGGCTCGAAGGGGCAATGGTGACCGAACCGCGCCTGATCCGCTTCCAGACCGGGACAAGGCGCAAGGCCTGGAACCGCAATTGCATTGCGATGGGGCTGGCCTCGGGCTTTGTCGAACCGCTTGAATCGACCAGCATCCACCTCATCATGACCGGGGTGACCCGGCTGATGCAGCTGTTCCCGTTTGGCGGCGTGACCGAGGCGCTGGCGGAGCGTTACAACGCGCTGTCGCGCGCCGAACTGGAAGGCATCCGCGACTTCATCATCCTGCATTACCACCTCAACGCCCGCGGAGGCGAGCCGTTCTGGGACGCTTGCCGCGCGCTCGACCTGCCCGAAAGCCTGGCGCAGCGCATCGCCCTGTTCCGCGAAAGCGCGACCGCGTTTCAGGCGAGTGATGAACTGTTCCGGGTCGATTCCTGGGTGCAGGTGATGCTGGGGCAGGGGCTACAGCCGAGCGGCCACCATCGGCTGGGCCAGATGATCGGGCGCGAGCGGCTGGGCCAATCGCTCGCTGATCTTGCGCGCGGGATCGGGCAGCACGTGGCGGCGCTGCCGAGCCACCAGCAATTCCTCGACCAGTTCGCCGCGCCGGTTGCGGCGTGAGGGGCGGAACATCGGCAGTCGGGCGCCGCCTGAACCGATATGCGGCAGCCATCGCCCGGTAGCGGTTCGTTAACCATCATTGGGTAGCATCGCGCCAACCCGCAGGAGGAGGTTCACAATGCCCGCGCTTAGCGAATACGCACAACGCAAGAAGATCGAACATTTCCTCGATCCGCTGCCGCGCGATGCGAAGATCCTCGAAATCGGATGCGGATCGCGCTGGGTCGGCGAATATCTCAAGGCCAATGGCTGGACCAATTATGTGGGCGCCGATCTTGCCCCTCCTGCCGATATCGTCGGCGACATCCGCAACTGGCGCGAACTGGGGCTGGAACCCGAAAGCTTCGATGCCATCATCGCCTTCGAGGTGATCGAACACGTTGATTTCACACCCGAGGCGATGGCGTTGCTCAAGCCCGGCGGGCTGCTGATGCTGACCTCTCCCGTGCCGCATATGGACTGGGCGATGAAGGTGTTGGAGTGGCTTGGGCTCAATCAGAAGCGCACCAGCCCGCACGATCATCTCGTCTATTTCGAAAAGCTGCAGCACTTCGTGCCGGTCGATCTGCAGCGCAAGGCGGGTATTTCGCAGTGGGGCATCCTGCGCAAGCCCGAGCGCCTCGCTGCCTGACCGCGCCCTGGGCAGCGGGCAAGACGGCGACGATGCGGCCTGAGCTGGCACAAGGCCGGCAACTGCTATCGCAAGCTTTCCCGCCAGGCGCTGAAGTCGCGCTGCATCAATTCCTCGATACCGGTGATCTCGCCGTCCAGCAGGTCGCCGATTGCCCGCCTCAGAGCGGGTTCGACGACGGGCTTTTCGGGCGGCCGGGTTCGCAACGAGGCCGTCAGTCGGTGCCACAGGCCCGGAAAGCGTCGGCGCAGCATGGCAGCCGGCATCGCAAGCCGGTCGGTCCAATAGGGCAGCTTGCCTTCTTCGGCGGTATTGGCGCTGAGCGGGGGCACATCGGCGAAATGGTCGGATGGCAGGCCGACGAAGCGGGCCACCTGCGTCAGTGCCGCGCCTTGTTTGTCGACGATGTCGCCGAAGTCGAGCAGCAAGACCTGCTCGCGTCCGAAGCGGCTTATGAAGGGCAGGACCTGCGTGCGGTAGCGTGATGCACGGATCGCCAACGGGTTCTGGCGGACGTAATCGGCAAAGCCCAGCTGTCCATAGCCGCGCGCGGCGCTGTGACGCCAGGCGGCGATGATCCGGTCGAGCGGGTTGCGCACGATATAGATGAACTGCGCGGCCGGGTTGTATTCGTGAATGTCGTCCCAGATCCCCAGCCGCCGCTGCGGATAGAAGGTGTAGGAGGTCGACGCCTCAAGCCAGATTGCGCCCTCGCGCCGGGCGAACAGGGCCTCGTATTCGGGCAGGGCATCGCGCCAATCCTCCCGCATGCTGAAGAAATGCGGCTCTTTCTCGGCAGCACCGCTGATGCGATCCGATGTGCACAGCAATTCGAACAGGGTGGTCGTCGCCGCCTTCTGCGCGCCGATGATGAACAGGCCGGTTTTCACGGATCGAACTCGCGATTGCTCCGTCTCGATAGTCGACCTTATCCGCAAAGCACTCCAAATTGCTGCGGCATGAGGCGAACCGGTCCGTTGCCGGGCCGGTCGTGCGCGCCCGCGATGTTTGGGGCGCGCGCATCCATCAACCCCAGGGCGTGACC
>DAIQNP010000076.1:0-10131 GCA_036788335.1 Erythrobacter sp. | reverse complement strand
ACGACCGCACCTTCCTCACCCGGCTGACGCGGGCAACCCTGTGGCTCGACCGCGGAACGCTGCGGCGCAAGGAGGTCGGCTTCGGCGGCTACGAGGCGTGGGAAGAGCAGGTCTACGCCGAGGAAGCCCGTGCTGCCGAACGGATGGACGCCAAGCTCAAGCTCGAGGCGCACTGGCTCGAACGCGGGGTGACGGCGCGGCGCAAGCGCAATCAGGGGCGGCTGGAGAAGCTGTTCCAGATGCGCGCGGCGCGGGCCTCGATGATCTCGGGCGCAGGCACCGCCAAGCTCAAGCTGTCGAGCGACGACGACTTCAAGTCCAAGTCGGTGATCGTCGCCGAGAACATCTCCAAGACCTATGATGAGCGCCCGATCATCAAGCCCTTCTCCCTGCGCATCCAGAACGGCGACCGGATCGGTATCGTCGGCTCCAACGGTGCGGGCAAGACCACGCTGCTGCGCCTGCTGACCCGCGAGCTGGAGCCCGACACCGGCACCGTCACGCATGCCCGGACGCTGACCGGCGTGATGATCGACCAGCAGCGCAAGCTGCTCCAGCCCGACGCGACGGTGCGCCAGATCCTCGCCGAGGGGGGCGACTGGATCGACATGCGGGGGGTGCGCAAGCATGTCATGGCGTACCTCAAGGACTTCCTGTTCGATCCCGGACTGGTCGACACCAAGGTCGGCATCCTGTCGGGCGGCGAGCGGTCGCGCCTGTTGCTGGCGCGCGAGTTTGCCCGCACCGCCAACCTCTTGGTGCTCGACGAGCCGACCAATGATCTCGATCTCGAAACGCTCGATCTCCTTCAGGAAGTCATTGCCGACTTCGATGGCACCGTGTTGATCGTCAGCCACGACCGCGACTTTCTCGACCGCACTGTCACCCTCACGCTCGGGCTCGACGGGTCGGGCAAGGTCGACATCGTCGCGGGCGGCTATGCCGACTGGGAGGCCAAGCGGCGCCAGCCGGCCCCGGGGAAGCCCTCTTCTGCACCCCGGAACGACACCCCCGCCCCGCCCCCGTCCATGCCCGCCAAGCCCGGCGTCAAGCTGACCTACAAGGACCAGCGCGACTACGAGATCCTGCCCGCCCGGATCGCCGAACTTGACGCCGCGATTGCCAAGGGCGAGGCGATCCTGGCCGACCCCGCACTCTACACCGCAGACCCCCAGCGGTTCGCCGCCATCTCCGCCGGGATCGAGAACGCCCGCGCCGAGAAGGACGCCGCCGAGGAACGCTGGCTGGAGCTGGCCGAGAGGCTCGAGGGGTGACAGCCCCGGCTTCGGGGGATCAGGTCGAGGCCTTGCGCCAGCGGATCGCCGCCTGCACCCACTGCGCCGTGCACCTGCCGCTCGGCCCGCGCCCGATTACGCAGTTTGCCGCCACCAGCCGGCTCATCATCGTCTCGCAGGCCCCCGGCACCAAGGTCCATGCCAGCGGGGTGCCGTTCGACGATGACAGCGGCGACCGGCTGCGCGGCTGGCTGGGCCTCGACAAGCCTGCCTTCTACGACGCGCGCCGCGTGGCGCTGGTGCCGATGGGCTTCTGCTACCCCGGCAAGGCTGCGGGCGGCGACGCTCCGCCGCGCCGCGAGTGCGCGCCGCTGTGGCATGAGCAGGTGATCGCCCTGCTGCCCGCAGACCGCCTGACGCTGCTGGTCGGTGCCCATGCGCAGGCCCGCTACCTCCCCCACACCCGCCGCCTGAGCATGACCGAGCGGGTGCGGCGCTTCGGCGAGGACTTGCCCTTCATCGCCCTGCCCCACCCGGCCTGGCGGTCGCGGATCTGGATGGCCAGGCACCTGTGGTTCGAAGCGGACATCCTGCCCGGCCTGCGCGCCCGGATCGCCGCGCTGACGGAGCCAGAATGGGGGCTTGTATGAGACACTTGAGACACTGTTCAGGACACAAAATCCGCGCTCAGGTAATCCGGTAGAAATCCGCCACCCGATCGAGCGCGATCCGCAGCACCAGCTTGCCGCTGCGGACCGGCCAGCCGAGCCGCTTTTCCGCGTCCGGCAGTCCCTCGCCTGCGCAGACCACGCGCCACAATATGTCCTCCAGCCCCTTGCCCGCCGCCGCCATTGCCCCGTCGAAACGGCGCCGTGCGGCGATCTGGCGTTCCGTGGGGGAGAGGCCGCGTTCGCCGGTGCTCTTCACCCGCACCGGGTCCCAGCGCATCGTGACGCTCGGGGCCAACTGGCTGCGTTCGTAATCCTCGCGCAGCTTTTCACCCGCGTCGAACAGTCGGTCGTCGAGATGCCCACGGGCATGCAGCCAGGCCAGCGGGGATTCGGCCAGGTTGACCGTGACGCTGCGCCGCGCCGCGCCGATCCCGCGCGCCGGCTCGCCTGCCCGCCTGCGACGCGGACCCTCCGCCGTCAGTTCCCGTTCGACCAATTCGCGGCGCATCTGTCGTCCCCTTCTTGTGATTAAGCGGGACTTGCCAAAGCGGCGCTGGTGTAGGAAAGATAAAACCGCATTGGTTAAATTGTGAGGTCTCCGTTGAACCGCATCCGTGACATCCGCAAGGCCAAGGGGCTGACGCTGAGCGATCTGGCCGCCGCCTGCAATCCACCCACCACCGCGCAGACCATCGGGCGGCTGGAAACCGGGATGCGCAGCCTGTCGCTCAAATGGATGGACCGCATTGCCGCCGCACTCGCAGTCGATCCGGCCAGCCTGATGCGCGCTTCTTCGGGCGAGACCGCGCGGATCGTGGCCGAACTGGCCGCCAGCGGGCCCGAAGCCCTGACGACCCCGCGCGATGCGCTGTTGCCGCACGAACTGGCCGCGCAGGCGGACAGCCCGCCGCCTGTCGTGCTGACGGTGCGCGACAGCATCGGCGAATATCGCCCCGGCGACCTCGTCTGGCTGCGTCCGCTCGATCATGATGCAACGCAGAGCGCGATGAACCGCGACTGCCTTGTCCCGCGCTCCGGCGGGCGCTTTGCCTTCGGGCGGCTGATCGACCGGCGCGGGACGCTGGTCGGCTTGCTGCCGCCAGGCGCTGGGCAGAAACAGGTGGTGGTCGACAATCCGGCGTGGATCGCGGTGGCGATGATGCTGGTGAGACCGCTTTAACGTCCCGCCGGTACCAAGGCGATGCAACCGCAAGGGATGCGAGAATGAAGCACGTGCTGGCCCTGTCCACGCTCTATCCCAATGCGGTCCACCCCCGGTTCGGGACCTTCGTCGCGCGCTCGCTCGAGGCGCTTGCCAAGCGCGGCGACTGGCGGGTGACGCTGGTCAATCCGATCGGGATCCCGCCATTGGCGCTGGGCCGCTATCGCGGACTGGCCGAGCTTCCACCGCTGACCGAGGAAGGTGGGATTACGATTCACCGCCCGCATTTCACGCTGGTCCCCAAGGTCGGCGCGCGGCGCAATGCAGGGGCAATTGCGCGGGCCGTGCTGCCGCTGGTGCATGCGATCCATGCCGAGACTCCGATCAGCCTGATCGACGCGCAGTTCTTCTTTCCCGACGGCCCGGCTGCGGCGAAGGTGTCGGCCGCACTGGGCCTGCCACTGACGATCAAGGCGCGCGGCAGCGATATCACCTATTGGGGCGAGGTCGGCTATGCGCGCAAACAGATGCTCGAGGCGGCGCAGACGGCACGCGGGCTGCTCGCGGTCAGCCGCGAACTGGCCTGCCGGATGGCGGACATGGGCATGGACGATGGCCGGATCGCGATCCACTACACCGGGCTCGACCGTGACCGCTTCCGACCATTTGATCACACGCAATTGCGCAGCCAATTGGGGCGCGAGCTGGGCTTCGACATGCCAGACAATGCCCCGCTGCTCGCCTGTGTCGGCGCGCTGATCGAACGCAAGGGGCAGGCCATTGCCATCGCCGCCTTGCGCGATGTGCCGGGCGCGCGGCTGGTGCTGGTCGGCAAGGGCGAGGATGAGGCGAAGCTGCGCGCGTTGGCGGCGACCGAAGGCGTCGCCGAGCGGGTGCATTTCGCCGGGTCGGTCGATCACGACCTGATGCCGCTGATCCTGTCGGCAGCCGATGTGATGGTTCTGCCGACCGCCAACGAAGGTCTCGCCAATGCCTGGGTCGAGGCGCTCGCCTGCGGGACCCCGGTGGTGACATGCGATGTCGGCGGCGCGCGCGAGCTGATTGCCGAAAAGACCGCCGGGCGGCTGGTGGAGCGCAGCCCGCAAGCCATCGCTGCCGGGATCAACGCGGTGCTGAACGACCCGCCCCGCCGCGCCGATGTCGCCGCCCTGACCGAGAGCTTCAGCTGGGATGCCAACGCCGCCGCGCTGGCCGGGCATTACGAAGCCTTGGTAGCCGGCTGACAGCGGCGCAAACCCTACACCTCGCCGCGAGCGAGCCGTTCCTGCCGGTCCGCCGGGCTTTCCTGCGGCACGAAGCTGGTCGAGGTCACCCCCATCCAGATCAGCAGCGGACCGGCCAGATAGACGCTGGAATAGGTGCCGATGAACAGGCCCGCAGTGATCGCCGCGATCATCCCGAACAGGCTCGGCGGACCGAAGATCAGCAGCGGCAGCAGCGCCACGAACAGCGTCAGCGAGGTCATCACCGTTCGCGCCAGCGTCTCGTTGACCGACAGGTCGAGAAGTTCGGGCAGCGGCATCTTGCGATACTTCTTCAGGTTCTCGCGGATGCGGTCATAGACGACGATCGTGTCGTTGAGCGAATAGCCGATGATCGCGAGCACCGCAGCGACGATCTGCAAGCTGAATTCCATCTGGGTCAGCGCGAACAGCCCGACCGTCACCGACACGTCATGCACCAGCGCGAACATCGCGCCCACACCGAACTGCCATTCGAACCGCACCCAGATATAGATCGACACCGCCACCATCGCCGCCAGCAGCGCGAGGATCGCCTGATTGCGGAACTCGCCCGCGACCTTGCCCGAAACCGTGTCGTTGCCGTCGGTGCGCACATCGGGATATTCCTCGGCGATTGCGGCGATCACCGCTGCACCGATGGCGGTGGCGGCGCCGGGCCGGTCCTCCGCCCCTTCGGGCAGCGGGACACGAATCGAAACCTGATTGGGCGCGCCGAATTCCTGCACCACCGGCTCGCCGTAGCCGAGCCCGCTGACCAGTTCCCGCAAGGATGGGATCGGCGCAGTCTCGCGCTCCTCGAAAGTCATGCGGACTTCCTGCCCGCCGGCGAAATCGACCCCGAAGTTGAGGCCGTTGACCAGCACCGCCGCCCAGCTCCCGACGATCAGCACGATGCTGAGCACGAAGAACGGCACGCGCAGTTTCAGGAATTTGATGTTGGTATTGTCGGGGACGAGCTTCAGGAGTTTCATCGTCTCGTGCTCCTTAGATATGGATGTCGGCGGGGCGCGCGCGGCGCAGCCATCCGGCGACCTGCATCCGGGTCAGGGTCACGCCGGTAAAGACCGAGGTGAACAGCCCGATCACCAGCACCACGGCAAAGCCCTTGATCGGCCCCGACCCGAAGGCGAACAGCGCAACCCCGGCGATGAAGTTGGTGAAGTTGGCGTCATAGATCGCGCGCGCCGCTTCCTTGTACCCGGTCTCGACCGCAGCAACCACCCGGCGGCCGCGCGCGCGTTCCTCGCGGATGCGCTCGTTGATCAGCACGTTGGCATCGACCGCCGCGCCGATGGTGATGACGAAGCCCGCGATCCCCGGCAGCGTCAGGGTAAAATTGCCCAGCGCCATCAGGCCCAGCAGCATCAACACGTTGCACACCAACGCGATGGTCGCATAGACCCCGAACCGGCCATAGGTCGCCACCATCAGCGCGATCACCGCAAAGCTGCCGATCATCATCGCCAGCATCCCCTTGCGGATCGAATCCGCGCCAAGGTCCGGCCCGACGGTGCGTTCCTCAACCACCTGCAACGGCACCGGCAGCGCGCCCGACCGCAGCGCGATGGCAAGGTTATTGGCGCTTTCGGTGGTGAAGCTTCCCGAAATCTGCGCCCGCCCGCCAAGGATCGGCTCGTTGATGTTGGGCGCGGAGAGGATCTGGTTGTCGAGGATGATGGCAAACGGCTTGCCGACATTCTCGGTCGTCAGCTTGGCGAACTTGGCCCCGCCCTGCGCATCGAAGGTGATGTTGACGACGTTCTGGTTGTTCTGCGGATCGACCCCGGCTTGCGCGCCCGTCAGGCTGTCGCCGCGAATGCCGCCCAGCCGCCGCACCGCTTCGAAGCGGCCTTCCTGCGGGCTGCCGGCGGCATAGGGGAATATCTGGCTCCCGGCCGGCGCGACTCCGGCCTGCACGTTTTCGGGCAGCGCGGTCAGGTCGACCAGCTTGAATTCGAGCTGCGCGGTCTGGCCGACCAGCGCCTTCAGCGCTTCGGGGTCCTGCAGGCCGGGCACCTGCACCACGATCCGGGTGTTGCCCTGGCGGATGATGGTCGGCTCGCGCGTGCCCAACTCGTCGATCCGGCGGCGCACGACCTCGGTGGCGCTGTCCATCGCATCATTGACCGCGTTTTCGACCCCGCCGCTGGTCTGGCTGAGCACCATCCGCTGCCCGTCGACCACCGACAGGTCCCAGTCGCGGGTGAGGGTGGTGCCTTGCATCACCGGTTCGAGCAAGCCCCGCGCCCGGTCGATATCCGCCGCATCGTCGAGGATGAAGGACAGCGCGCCATCGCGGGTCGACACGTCGCCGATGCGGATGCGCGGCTCCGCATTGCGCATCAGCTGGCGGACAGTTTCTTCCATGTTCTCGAGCCGCTGGCTGGCGACATCATCGGCCTGCGCTTCGAGCAGCAGGTGCGATCCGCCCGCAAGATCGAGCCCGAGATTGACCTGCGGCGATGGCAGTGCGGCGGGCCAGTCGAGCCCTGCGGCATTGAACAGCGAAGGCAGCGCCAGCACCGCAGCGGCCAGCGTCAGGCCCCACAGCCAGAGCTTTTTCCAGAGGGGAAATTCAAGCATGAGCGTCAGGATCTCGCGCGCAATGGGAGCGTTGGGGTGGCTGCGGAAAGGAGCGTAGCGGCAGGCATCGCGGCCACCGGATCAATCGTTGGCAGGGGTGCCGCCGGGCGGGATGATGTCGCCGATGGTGGCCTTGACCGCCTTGACCCGGACATTGGTGCCCAGTTCCAGTTCGACATAGGTGTCGTCCACCTTCATCACCTTGCCGACCAGGCCCCCGGCGGTGACCACCTGATCGCCCTTCTTCATCGCAGCGACCTTCTGCTGGTGTTCCTTCTGCCGCTTCATCTGGGGACGAATGATCAGGAACCAGAAAATCGCGATCATGCCCACGAAGGGAATGACCTGGATCCAGGCGCTGGGTTCTGCAGGAGTGGCCGCGCCGGCGGCGGCAAGAAGGTCGATCATCATCAGTAAGGCCTGTCAGGATCCCGTGTTGCACAAGCGGCAGGTCGCCGGGCCAGCGCGCCGCAAACAGCGCCCGGCCCACCCCGCCTGCCTTCAAGTGGGCGCGCCTAGCAGCAATGCAAGCGCCCCGCAATCGCGGCCGGTGGCCGTGTTGCTGCAAATGCACCACCAAACCGGCTTGCCAGCCAGCGACACGCAACCTATAGGCCCCGCTCCACTGGAACGGGACGTAGCGCAGCCTGGTAGCGCATCACACTGGGGGTGTGGGGGTCGGAGGTTCGAATCCTCTCGTCCCGACCAGTGGACCCTCTTTCTCAGAACAATGCCGCAGGATTCCTCGACTTTTGAGGAATTAAGCGATGCAGTTCGGAGTCTTGAGTCCCAAAGTGTGCACCAGCGTGTGCACCTTTGTGCGCACCAGTGATCGTGCCCAGCCCAAAGGGCGATCACAAAACCCGCCCAAGAGATCGCAATCAAGTGGCAGCGACCGATGAGTATCTATCGGCGAGGTCGCGTGTTCTGGTGGCGACGCCGGCTCACCGTGAACAATCTTGATGCGCGATGTGATCCAGTGGCGCCGCCCTTGGGTCTGCCTGCTGCGCGATCTATAATACTTCGCATATCGCTGAAGACCACCGATCGGTCGGAGGCAAAACGCAGGGCACTGTCCCTCGATGTGGGGTTGGAAATGGTAGCCGTCACGATGCCCGAGAGGGCAGACCAGCCAGACGCCAAACAGCTGGCGTCGATCTATCAGGAAGCCTTGCGCTTCAAGATCGAGCAAATCGAGCGCATCCAGAGCCGCCCGCCTTTCGACGACCACTTGCACGCGGCATCGAACAAAGCCTACGCGCTGCTCTTAGGAGCGATCGCTCGCTCGGGCACTTTCCCCGAAATCGGAACGCCTGGCGCCGATCGCCTGCTGCAGGATCCAGACTTGATCTCCACCGAGCAGGAAGTGCTCAACGAGATCTTGCAGATGCACGCCCCCAGCCGCAGCACCGAAGCCTTGGAAGCAGTGGCCTCAGCCTCGAGACAGGCAATCGGTGAAGATGAGGCAAGCGCAAGGCCTGCGCTCGGCTACCCGATCATCGCTCCAAGGTTCATCTCCAACTATCTCGCCAATGCCGGCTTGCCGGAGACGCCGGAAAATCGAAGGATTGCGCTGACGCTTGCCGCCTCTGCCTATGGCGATGCCTGCAATCAAGCGCATGCTCTTCTGCAAAAGCACATTGATGACGGGCAAGATTCCGTCATGCCGTCCGTGCTCGCCAGATTGATTTTTGGCAACCAGAACAGCATGAGCACTGGCGACAGACTCACCAACTTGGATAAAGCGGCCAGCTTACCGAATGTGAAAGATCAAGGTGCCGAACAGACCGGGCTGAAGGCCCATCTCTCTGCTCTCCCTCCTGCTCCTTCGCCTTCCGACAGCCTCATCGATCTCACTATCTCAGAGGTATGTGAAATGGCTGTCGGGGAGATGGCTGGCTCTGGGGCATGGCGGGACTCCGCTCAGCGGAACGCCAAGGTTATTACCATACTCTTCATTGCCGTTAATGGCGATCTTCGGATGAGCGAGATCAACCGCACCCACCTCGTCGCATTGAACAATCGGCTCAAAACTATGCCGACGATCTGGGGGAAATGTCGAGAAGACCGAGAAGGGGGAATCGCCGCTGTCTTCAGACGCGGTGACGTGCTTGCTACACAATGGGCGGCAAACCCAGACCGGGCCAGGCTGGAGAAGCTACCCAAGGTCGGATTGGCGGCGGCCACGCACAATCGGCACATCAACACTCTGGGCCAATTGTTCAAATATGTAGCGGACTTGGAAGATAGCGACGGCAACAAGACCCAGGTCCATCCGCGGGTGAGCTTCAGCAAGCTGACGGTGACTGACAAGCGCAGGAAAAACAAACGTAAACCAATCCCGCAAGACGAAGAATTGCGGAAGCTTCTGAGCGGCCCGCTCTTCTCGGGCTGCAAAGATCAGGACGACCGCTTCACACCGGGACCATACGTCTTCCACGATGGAGGCTACTGGGTTCCGCTTATGCTCGTTGTCTATGGAGCACGCTCGAACGAGTTGTGCCAGATGCCGCTGATGGACGTCTTCGAGGACGCGCCGATTCCGTATTTTGTCATTCGAGAGGATACTGCCCGTAAGCTTAAAACAGAAAGCTCGACCCGTTGGCTTCCGATTGCCCCGAAGCTGATCGATTTGAACTTCCTAAAGTATGTCCGTGCGCTCAAAGAACGAGGTGAATACTGGCTCTTCCCTGAATTCAACCAAACGAGAATGCCTCCACGCAAAGCGTTTAGTGATCGTATATTTTCAAAACTGCTTGAATATCAATTTCCAGATGGCACATCAGGACTATTCGAAGATAAGGACATCGACACTCAATCGATGCGTAAGGTAGTCACAACATGTCTAAGGCAAGGCAGACCAAAGATTGACCTTGGTATCAGGCAATATTTTATCGGGCACTCTAGATCCACTACGATAGAGGAGATTTATGAAGATGACCCAAGCCTTGAAGAACTTCTCCCATGTGTAAAGAAGACGCAAAAGCTTATCGCCCAGGTCACCGCATTTCCTTTGCGGCTTAGAGACTCAGAGCCTTAAACGATCTGCTTATTGGCTGCGGCCACCTCGCTGATTCTCTCGCTCGATCGCAAGCGATCACGCCTGCGGAAATTTTGGTCGCAATTTCAAGGCAGAAGCTGGGACAGAGCCGCCTATCGGTAAAGCTTACCGGAACGACCGATTTCGTCGAAACTGGTCGTTCGGGAAGCACGTA
>DAIQNP010000075.1:0-10202 GCA_036788335.1 Erythrobacter sp. | reverse complement strand
CTCCCAGCCACCGCGTCCTCGTCGGCGATGTCGAGATCGGTGCCGCATGGGAAAAGCGCACCCAGGATGACCGGCCCTACCTCTCGGTCAAACTTGATGATCCGAGCTTTGTGGCCCCCATCTTCGCCCAGCTCTTCGAAGCCGAGGACGGCAGCCACGACCTGGTCTGGAACCGTCCCGCCCGGCGCAGCGATAGCTGAACCGCCCAAGTCATCGCCCGGGTAACACCGGGCGATGACGAATCCCTAGTATATTGGGTGGCAGTATATTAGGGTTCCGCCGACCCACGAGGCATGAAGCTTCGGGAGATTTTTGCGACGAATTTAAGGCGAATGCGTCACGCCAGTGGGCTTTCGCAGGAGGAATTGGCGCATCGTGCCGGAATCAACCGCAACTATGTCGGCCTTCTTGAACGCGCAGCCAATTCGCCGACGCTCGACACTATCGAGCGACTCGCAGAAGAACTTGCCGTCGATCCCGCTCGCTTTTTTGACAATCCCGCAGGGCTTTGAACGCAAAACGGCTGCGCTCCGCCGAATCGGCCCCGCAATTTTACAATTTCTGAACTACAGCAGGCACATGTTGCCACTTCGGGTGGTGTTGCCTCATGCTGTGCAGATAAGAGGTTATGCGATTTGGCGCATAACACTCTCACGATTTAGGGGTAAGTTCGCACTGCTTCTCTGCTCGCCTTGCAAAGATGCAGCGATTAAACTGGCCGCGCGCCAAGGAGGGACCAATGTCGGCTCCTGACTTTGATGAACAACCACCGCTGATGGACCGGCTGAGCGCCTACGATGAGCGCCACCTCGTCACCTATCTGCGCCTTCTCGACGCCGATAACGAAGGCGCATCATGGGAAGAAGCAGTTTCAGTCATCTTTGCAATCGATCCTGCGGTAGAGCCGGATCGCGCCAGGCTGGTCTATGACAGCCACCTCGCCCGAGCCAAGTGGATGACGCAAAGCGGCTACCGGCACTTGCTTGATCCCCGCGCCCACTAAGCTGCGGAGTTTCCACCATTCCGGCACAATCGATTGTGCCTGCCCGAAGCATAGCGCGCGACTGACTCCAGCACTTCTCTGGCCAAGCCCGCAACATGATCGTCAGCTTCCCAAAAAAGACCTCACAGGAGAGCTGTGATGGAGGAGAAACCCGATTGGCGTTCGGAGAGTTACGCCAAGACATTTGAAACGCATGATCGTGCGGACTTCGCGCAGGAGTTCTTGCGCCGCAATCCTGAATACCGCGACCAATACGCTCAGGCCATTGACGCAGCGCCGATCGCGCGCAAGCGCCTGGCCAGGCACTGGGGGTTGGTCTTTCGCAGCCGACCCTGATCCCTCTCCAACCCGGCGCCCAGCCATCTGGGAACCCTCTGTTGCTGCAGCCATCCTCCAGCTGCGGCCAGATCCAAGCACCTCCCGTGGCTATACCGCGCGCACGATCGTCGGTGATGCAGCAATCATCGTTCAGCACACCGAAGGTGCACAACTTCACATTGTTCTCGCGTCATCCGGACGTCGCCACCGGCTGACCATCACCGGCAACCCGTCGGATGCTGAACCGCTCGCCTATACGCTGCCCACCGACAATTTCTGGGAACTGCGCCGCGCTGCGATGTCGGCTTTCCATGAACAAATTCATCTGGGTCTGCTGCGTCCCAGACCAGCTTGCCTTGATCCGGGGCGCTCAGAACGATGGCGTCTGGTCCAATGGTTGAGGTTGCTTGATGCGTTGCCGGAAGGTGTCAGCGCGCGTGACCTGGCGGTTGAACTGATTGCCCGCGATGCCCGCCAATATTCCGCAGCCGAGTGGGACGGATCGAGCGAGCGCAAACGGATTGCGCGCTGGCAGCGCCAAGCGCTTGCCGTTCGCGACGGCGGCTATCTTCGACTGTTGAGCGGTCAATAATCGGGACATTCCGACGCGCAGTCCTATGTCCGTTCACCCAATGCCCTAAAAATCCGAACTCTCGCCTCCTGTCCGCCGGTGCAACCCCTTGTGTCCGGCACTTCACAGGAGGTCCCTTATGGACGGAGAATTTGTACCCGTAGTGCCGCGCTACGTGAGAACACCGGACGCAGCAGTTCATCTCGGTCTGTCCGCCCGCACTCTCGAAAAGCACCGCTGCTATGGTACCGGTCCAGCCTTTCACAAGCTGGGACGGCGGATCGTCTATGCCATCGTCGACCTCGACGCATGGGCGCAAAATGGTCGCCGCAACTCCACGTCCGATCCCGGCAAAGGGATTTGTCTGTCCGCACGTCCGGTGCGCCGCTGATGCGACCTGTAACCACCGCCGCGCAGCTCGAGCTGTTCCGATCGATCCCTGGCGACATCGCCGCAAGGGATGCGCAGGATCTCATGACGTGGCCCTTCTTCAGCCTTGCCAAGTCACGGCGCTCCGCACCGATCGACTTCACGATGGGGGCGACATGGATCTCGGTCGAAGCTGTCCCAGAGCATGGCATGGCGACCATCTGGGACGCCGATATCCTGATCTGGGCGGCAAGCCAGCTCGTTGAGGCCCGCGATGCAGGTCGTCCAACCTCGCGACTGATTGCTGCTCGCCCCCATGAAATCCTGACATTCATCGGGCGTGGGACCGGCAAGGACCATTATGAGCGGCTACGCGCGGCGCTTGACCGGCTGCAATCCACCACCGTTGCAACATCAATTCGGCAACAGCACCAACGCCGACGCCACCGTTTCTCCTGGATCAACGAATGGCGCGAAACACTCGACGACCGTGGCCGCGCGACCGGCATCGAGATGATCCTGCCAGACTGGTTCTATGCAGGCGTGCTCGACAGAGGGCTGATCCTGACCATCGACCGGGCCTATTTCAGCCTGACTGGCGGCGTCGAGCGCTGGCTTTACCGGATTGTGCGCAAACATGGTGGTTATCAGCGCGGTGGCTGGAGCTTCGATATTCCGCACCTTCACCTCAAATCAGGTGCGCTCTCGCCGCTCAAGCAATTCGCGTTCGAGCTGCGCACGATCGTCCGGCAGCAGTCGCTTCCGGGCTACCATTTGAGCCTTGAGCACAGCTTTGGCCGCGAGCGGCTGATTTTCAAACCCATCCCCGTCGACTCGTTCATCGCCGCTGCCCGGCGCGTTGGCTTGCCTGTGGAGAAGTTGCCATGACGCTCGGCCTATCGAAAACCGCCCGACTCGGCCCATCGGAAACCCGATCCTCGGCCTATCGGAAACCGGATTGTGCCGGAAACCCGCAGAAATCTGCGACAAATCGGCTGCTCTCTAACGATGCTAATAGAAAAGAATCCTTCGGATTCTTGCTAACGGCTTTGCCGCCTGTGGAAAAAGCTGGCGCGGCGCTCGCGAATCCAGCCATCGGGATCGCCGCTCTGCGCTCGCGGCCGGGACGGCCATCATGAGCAGTCCGGCTTTGCATCGCTCTGCCGCCAGACCGCAACCGCGCAGCGCATTGACCGAGGTCGAACTGACCTGGATCGAGAAGCGCTACGAGCAATGGATCCGCTTCGGGCGCATCGCGACTGACCGGATAATCAACCGCCGCACGCGCATCGTCGGCTTCCGTCCTGGTGCAACCTTCGCGTTTGTGCGCTGGCTGTCGAACGACTTCGGAACGGTTCACTCCAGCGTCGACATCGTCACCGCCGTCAAACCCGGCGAGCCTTACACGACGCTGCCATTCGTGCGGCCGGGCGGTGAAATCCTGTTGCATATCGAAGGCTGGCCCAAGGTAGCACAAGTGCTCCAGGCCATTGATGCCGTAGAAGCTGCCGGGGTCGATCCGTGCGATGCATCACCCGATCATTGGCGCCATGTCTGCAACCGCTTGAGCGCCGGCATGCCAGCTCGCGCCTATACGGCTGAGCGCCACGCAGCCTGGCTTCGGCGCAAGGCGCTCGAAGCATGAGCCGCCGTCCGTATCTGCGCGCGACGATGCTGTCGGCAGGCCTGTTCAGCGCCGGATTTGCCGCCATCGCTGTGTTGTCACCGCGACCGCAGTTGATGTGGAACGCGAGCGCCAGCGCGCCCATCGGTCTCTACCGGATCGATAGCGATGCGCCTGTGACCCTCGGCCAGCTCGTTGCCGTCGAGCCTAGCGCCGAGATCGCCCGGTTCCTCGCCGACCGCCGCTATTTGCCGTCCGGCGTGCCGCTCATGAAGCATGTCGCGGCTTTGCCGGGTCAGCAGGTTTGCCGCGTCGGTGCAGTCGTCACGATTGATGGACGACCAGTGGCCATGGCCAAACTGCAGGACCGCATGGGCCGCGCGCTGCCTGTCTGGCGCAGCTGCCATCGGGTCCGTGTCGGTGAAATCTTCCTCCTCAATCCTGCCCCCGACAGTCTCGATGGGCGCTATTTCGGGGTGCTGCCAGCAGCAGGCCTGATCGGCACCGCGCACCCGGTCCTCACACGCAATGCACCCGGAGAGCCACTACGCTGGCGCGTGCCGGACAGACCCGCCGCTTTCCCCACGACCAACCAGGAGATCAAGCCATGATGATCGGCGACTTTCAATCCACGCAGGACGGCTTTGCAGGCCGCATCAGGACGCTCGTGCTTGATGCTGCTGTGACACTTGTTCCGGCGCCTGCAAACGACAGCGAGAATGCGCCCGACTGGCGCGTTCTCCTTGGCGATGCGGACACTGGCATCGAGATTGGCGCGGGATGGAATCGCACTGGCGAGCGTGCTGGTGCCTATGTCGCGGTGCAGATCGATGACCCGGCTTTTGTCCAGCCTTTGCGCGCCAACCTGCTGCGCTCGATGGGCCGGCATGACGAGCATCACCTGCTCTGGTCGCGTCCGACACATCGTGATCGGAAATAGCCATGGATCGTCGTTCACGCTGCGCGAGCAGGCTACGTCCATTGCGGATCGCATATCGTCTGCACCGCTATCTGCTCCTTCCCGGCCTTTGCCTCGCGCTTGGTGTCAGTTCGGTGATCGCACCGCAGGCAGCGTCTGCAACTGCGGCAGGCCAGTTCGCTGCCCATCCTTATGCACCGCATGTCGCTGAGGCCTCGCAGCGCTTCGGGATACCCGAGCTCTGGATCTGGGCGGTTATGCGGGCTGAAAGCCGGGGCAATTCCCGCGCCGTCTCGCCAGCAGGCGCGATGGGCCTGATGCAGATCATGCCTGGCACCTGGGCAATGCTCACCGAGCGCCACCGGCTTGGCTCTGATCCGTTCGATATCCGCGCCAATATTCTCGGCGGAACAGCCTATCTGCGCGCCATGTGGGACCGTTACGGCGACGTCAGCCTGATGCTGGCGGCCTATAATGCCGGGCCGGGCCGGGCCGATGATTATGCAAATGGCCGGCGACGGCTACCCGCAGAGACAGTCAACTATGTTGCTCAGATCAGCCCAAGTCTTGGCATGCCAAGCACTGCTGCGCCTGCTGCGATGCCGACACCAGCTCCGCAATCTTGGCGTCAGGCGGGGCTGTTTGCGGCGCGTGAGGATGCCGGCGCTGAAGTCTCGACCGATGCAACTTCCGTGCAGCCGGAGCGCGCGATCAGTGCACCACCACCGGCTTCTTCGCAACTCGATGAACCGGCTCCGCACCCCCTGTTTATTCCGCTTTCGCCGCGGATCCCGTGATGGCGTTCTCAGTCGCAGTTCTGACGATCACGGCGATGTGCGGGCTAGTTCCGGCAGTTTGGCAGGCGTGGGAGAGGCAGGTCAGTTTTGGAGGGCGAGATAAAAGGACTGCCAGCAGGCTGGTCCTATGTGGTTGGGATGATTGGCAAATATTGTATGGCAAGAAGCTCTGCCTGCCATACGCTGCTTTGAATTCGGCTTTGTTTTCAACGCAAAACAGTATGGCAAGCCGCCCATGAGCGGGGACGACCATGAATTTCGCGTCCGGCCGGGAAGGGGAAGGGACAGCGGCAAGGGCTCAGGCCGACGAGGCCAGAAGCTGGCGGCACAGGTGCGCCGTGCGGCTGCTCGCAATGGAAGCACAGCCGTGCGCCGAGGACCACGATCGGGGACCGGATCTCGCGGGCGAGGACGGCGTGCACTCGCCGCCTCACACTCACGCCCCAACAGCCGACGCGCCGTAATCAAGGCGCGCGTTGTCCGGCACAAAGGCACGCAATATCGCGCCGCGCCGCTTGCTCGCCATATCTCCTATCTCGAACGCGACGGGGTGACCCGCGACGGGCGCGATGCATCCATGTTCGATGCCCGATCTGACGAGAGTGATCGCGAAGCCTTTGCCAAGCGGTGCGAGGATGACCGGCACCACTTCCGCTTCATCGTCAGTCCCGAAGATGCCAGCGAGATGCAAGATCTGCGGGACTTTACCCGCGAGTTGATGACCGACATGGCCAAGGATCTCGGCACCAGGCTGGACTGGGTGGCGGTCGACCATTGGAACACCGACAATCCGCACATTCATATCCTTGTGCGCGGCGTGGCTGATGACGGCACCGACCTGATCATCGACCGCGGCTACATCAGCGACGGCCTGCGCCGCCGCGCCGAAGAGCGCGTAACGCTTGAACTTGGACCGCGCAGTGAACTGGATATCCGAACCGCGCTTGAACGCGAGGTCGATGCCGAACGGTGGACTGGTCTTGACCGCCAGCTCGTAAAGCTCGGCGAGGATATGGCGGGACGGGTCGACCTTCGCCCTGGCGGCGATGACGAACCCGGCATGCGCCGTCTGCTGATCGGCCGTGCCGCCAAGCTGGAACAGCTCGGTCTTGCCTCCCGCGAAGGTCCTGCAGTCTGGACCATTGATCCCGGTGCCGAGCGCGCCTTGCGCGATCTTTCGGTCCGCAACGACATCATCAAGACCATGCACCGCGCCATGACCCGGGACGGCGGGCGCTTCGATCCATCTGCCCTGGCCCTTCACTCAAAGACGCCCAGTGACCCCATCGTCGGGCGTCTGGTCGAGCGCGGCCTCCAGGATGAACTGGCTGGCAGTGCCTATGCCATCGTCGATGGCACCGATGGCCGCACGCATCACTTGCGCTTCGACGACATGGACATGACCGGCGATGCGAGACCGGGATCAATCGTCGAGCTCAGATCATGGGAGGACGCCAAAGGCCAGACCCGGCTCTCGCTTGCAACGCGGTCGGACGTCGCCCTTGCGGACCAGATCACATCGCAAGGCGCAACATGGCTCGATCGCCAGCTCGTCGCGCGCGAACCGGTCACCACTGGCAATGGCTTCGGGCTCGAAGTGCGCGACGCGATGGAAGCGCGCGCGCAGCATCTCGAAGCGCAGGGCCTCGCGCGGCGGCAGGGGCAAAGACTGGTCCTCGCGCAGGACCTGATCGGCACGCTCCGCAGCGAGGAACTTGCGTCGACCGCGCAAGCGATCGCTGCGCGGACCGGGCTTGAGCACAAATCAACGGCAACCGGCGACTACGTCAGCGGAATCTATCGCGAGCGCGTGACGCTGTCGTCCGGTCGGTTCGCGATGATCGATGACGGCATGAGCTTCCAACTCGTGCCGTGGCGACCAGCGCTCGACAAGCATCTGGGGCAACACATCACAGGCACCATGTCGCCCGGCGGGACGGTCGATTGGAGCTTGGGTCGCGGGCGGGGGATCGGCCTGTGACGCACCATTCCCGACAGGACCAAAGCCCATGAATGACAAGATCCTCTGGGGCCAGATACTGGCCGTGTTCGCAATTATCCTGCTCGCGATCTGGAGCGCCACCCAGTGGACCGCCGCCGCACTCGGCTATCAGCCGGAACTGGGAGAGCCGTGGTTCTGGATCGGCGGTTCCCCCATCTATCCGCCTCCAGCCTTCTTCTGGTGGTGGTTCGCATTCGACGCCTATGCGCCCTCGGTCTTCGTGCACGGCGCATTCATTGCCGTCTCGGGCGGTTTCCTGTCCTTCATCGTCGCTATCGCCATGTCGGTCTGGCGCGCGCGCGAACGCCGCAAGGCGGAAACATTCGGCTCAGCCCGCTGGGCCAATGCAGGTGAAATCCGCAAGGCGGGCATGCTCGGCGATGCCGGCGTAATCCTTGGCAGGTTCGGCGGATCGTATCTGCGCCACGACGGCCCCGAACATGTCCTCTGCTTCGCGCCCACTCGGTCGGGTAAAGGTGTCGGTCTGGTCGTTCCAACGCTGCTGACCTGGCCGGGATCGGCGATCATTCACGACATCAAGGGCGAGAACTGGCAGCTCACGGCAGGCTTCCGCGCTCGCCATGGCCGGGTCCTGCTGTTCGATCCGACCAATCCCGCTTCCGCCGCCTACAACCCTTTGCTCGAGGTCCGGCGCGGCGAATGGGAAGTGCGCGATGTGCAGAATGTCGCCGACGTGCTGGTCGATCCTGAAGGCAGCCTGGAGAAGCGTAACCACTGGGAAAAGACCAGCCACGCTTTGCTTGTCGGCGCGATCCTTCACGTGCTCTATGCCGAGAAGGACAAGTCGCTCGCCGGGGTCGCCGCGTTCCTGTCCGATCCGCGCTGCGGGATCGAAACGACGCTGCACCGGATGAAGGCCACCCGGCATCTTGGCGACAAAGGTGTCCATCCCGTCGTGGCCGCAGCGGCGCAGGAACTGCTCAACAAATCGGACAATGAACGGTCCGGCGTCCTGTCGACCGCGATGTCGTTCCTTGGCCTCTACCGCGATCCGGTCGTGGCAAAGGTCACCAGCGCATCGCATTGGCGCATCGCAGACCTTATGGCAGGGCAGCATCCGACCTCGCTCTATCTGGTCATTCCGCCCGGAGACATCAGCCGGACCAAGCCGCTGATCCGGCTCATCCTCAACCAGATCGGCCGACGCCTGACCGAAGACCTCAATCCGGGCAATCGTCCGCAGCGCCTGCTCCTTATGCTCGACGAGTTTCCGGCCCTCGGACGGCTCGACTTCTTTGAAAGCGCGCTCGCCTTCATGGCGGGCTACGGGATCAAGGCGTTCCTGATCGCCCAGTCCCTCAATCAGATCGAGAAGGCCTATGGCCAGAACAATGCCATTCTGGATAACTGCCACGTGCGAGTGAGCTTCGCGACCAATGACGAGCGGACCGCCAAGCGGATTTCCGACGCACTGGGCACCGCAACAGAAATGCGCGCCATGAAAAACTATGCGGGCCACAGGCTTTCGCCATGGCTCGGGCACCTGATGGTATCGCGCTCGGAAACTGCCCGGGCACTGCTGACGCCCGGCGAGGTCATGCAATTGCCGCCCGATGATGAAATCGTCATGGCTGCGGGTATCCCGCCGATCCGGGCGCGCAAGGCCCGCTATTTCCTCGACCCGCGTTTCACCACGCGCGTGCTGGAGGCTCCCAGGCCCGTCTTGGCCAAGATGGTGAAACTTGCTGCAGACGATTGGTCGGGACTGACGCCGATTGAGATCACGCAACCGCCTGAGATTGACAAATCTGGTGCCGCTACAGCAGCGCCCGAGGCCGACAGTCAGGCCGAGAACAGCGGCATTCGCCAGGAACCCGGCCTGCCTGAACACGAAGATGTCGCGCCGGAGATTGATCGTCCGTTCAATCCATTCGATCCCGATGCCGACACCGCACAGGATGAGACGGCGCAGAATCGGCAAGCGATTGATCGCGCCATGCAGCGCAATGCCCGCAATGCCTCGCGCGATCCCGGCGATGGTATCGAGCTATGAAAAAGCCTGATCGCCACAAGATGACGTTTCGGGTCGACGCGCATCTGGCGCGCCAGCTGGCGGAGCGCGCGCGATCCCGGCGAGTATCGCAGACCGAAGTGCTGGAAGCCGCGCTCGCGTCACTGCTCACGCCTGACCATGAGGAACGGGTCGAGGCGGTGCTGACTAAGCGGCTCGACCGCCTTTCGCGGCAGCTGGAGCGTCTCGAATGGCATGTCGAACTGTCTAACGAGGCGTTTGCGATATTCGTGCGGTTCTGGTTGACCAGCAATGCTCCGCTGCCAGACGAGGCAATGCGGGCGGCACAGGCGACGGGCAAGAAGCGGTATCAGGCGTTCGTGGAGTCGTTGGCAAAGCGGATGGAGGCAGGGCCGAAGCTACGGGATGAGGTTGAGGGCTAAGGCAGGCCCTTAGGAAGCATTTTCCCTAGCTCATCAGTTTTGCGCCTTCATCTTAATCGTTCAACCACCCAGTGCGCGTTGCCATAAACTGCCGGACCCGCAGTTCCGGCAAATGGTGGCCCGAACGTCTGGGTCTGGGACAAAGCCGTCGTCCGTAGACTCGCCGGCGAAGGTCGGCTTTCGG
>DAIQNP010000074.1:0-10375 GCA_036788335.1 Erythrobacter sp. | reverse complement strand
CGCAAAAATGCGTATCGGCGTAACGCGGCCTCGATCAATCGAGCTGTGTTTCTCCTGCGAATTCAGCCATTGCTTCGAAATATCGCCTTGTTCGATCACTGTCAGAGACATTGTGATCAACGCAAACGGATTAGCCAGGGGCCTTGGCGCAACGTGCCGCGCGATGCACGCGATACGACCTGCTCCGGCAATCCTTGCGATCCACGGTAAGCACCAGGTTAACGTGCTGCGGTTGCATCCAACCCCGATGTCGCAGCCTGCGGGCGACAGGTTCAACCCCTGGCCAGCAATTCCTCGATCTGGCCCAGCCGTTCCTTGCCGAAGAACATCTCCGCTGTCCCGTCGGGTGGTCCCACCCACATCGTCGGGATACCGAAGGCACCGCGTTCCACCGCGCGGTCGGTGTTGGCGACCAGCCCCTGCTTGATCGCGTCGCTCTGGGCGCGGGCGACAAGATCGGCAGCGTCGAACCCGGCGGCAGTGACCGCCGCGACGATGGCTTCGGGCGCGGCGATGTCGAGCCCCTCTTCCCAGATCGCCCGCAGCAGCCCTTGCGCAAACTGCACCCCGCGCCCGTCCTCGCAGGCGGCCAGCAGCATCCGCTGCAAGGCGATCGAGTTGAACGGGAACTGCGGGTGCATCCGGTAGCGGTCGAGACCGTGGCGGGCGATGAAGCGGTTCATCTCCAGCATGGCGTAGTCGTTCTTGCCCTTGACCTCGGCATCGCGGACCATCGGCGGGGCATTGCCCGTCAGCTTGTGCATCCCGCCGAGAAACACCGGCACAACGTCGAGCTCCGCCTCGTACCGGTCGACCAGTTCGCGCAGCGGCCACCAGATCAGATAGGCGTTGGGGCTGACGAAATCGAACGCGAGTTCAACGCGGATGGTCATGTCGTTGCTCCGTCACATCCCCGCCGCAGCGAGCGCCTGATCCAGGTCTTCGGTCAGGTCGGCAATGTCCTCCAACCCGACATTGATCCGCAGCAGCCCCTCGGTCACGCCCATCGCCGCGCGTGCCTCGTCGCCCATGTTGGCATGGGTGGACGAGGCCGGGTGGCACATCAGGCTGCGCGCATCGCCGATATTGTTCGAGATATCGACCAGCGCCAGCGCATCAAGCAGCGCGAAGGCGCGTGCGCGGGTGCCGACATCCAGCGCGAAGATCGGCCCTGTCGCATCCATCTGGGCCATCGCCAGATTGTGGCGCGGGTGGCTCGGCAGGCCGGGGTGGAGCATATGCCCGCCCGCCGCCGTCACGCGCGGTTCGAGGAACCGGCCGAGCGCGACCGCCTGCTCGCTCTGCTTGTGGGCGCGCAGCGGCAGCGTTTCCAGCCCCTTCAGCACCACCCAGGCGTTGAAGGCCGACAGCGTTGGCCCGGTGTTGCGCTGGAACGGCATCAGCACCTCGTCGATCCACTGCCGGCTGCCGCAGATCGCGCCCGCCAGCACCCGTCCCTGCCCGTCCATCAGCTTGGTAGCGCTGTACGCCACCACATCCGCGCCGAACTCCATCGGGCGCTGCAACACCGGCGAGGCAAAGGCGTTATCGACCACGCTGGTAATCCCGTGGGCGCGGGCAAGACCGCAGACATGCGCGAGATCGACGATGTCGAGCGTCGGGTTGGCCGGGGTCTCGAAGAAGAACACCTTGGTATTGGGCCGGATCGCGGCTTCCCATGCGGCATTGTCGGCGCTGTCGATGATGCTGACCTCGATCCCGAACTTGGGCAGCAATTGGTCGCACAGCCAGCGGCAGCTGCCAAAGGCGGCACGCGCGGCGACCACGTGATCCCCGGTCTTGAGCTGGCATAACAATGCAGCGGTCATTGCCGCCATACCGCTGGCCTGCGCGCGGCAGGCCTCGGCCCCTTCCATCAGCGCAATGCGTTCTTCCAGCATCGCCACTGTCGGGTTCTGGAGCCGCGAATAGGTCATGCCTTGCGCGGTGCCGGCGAACCGGTCGGCGACGGTCTGGGCGTCGTCGTAGGTATAGCCGGAGGTCAGGAACAGCGCCTCGCTGGTCTCGCCGTGTTCGCTTCGCCAGGTGCCGCCGCGCAGCGCCTTGGTTGCGGGGCGCCATTTCTGCGTGGCGGCGCGGTCCATTCCGGTGGTCTTCTTCATGGGCAGCGTCTCTAGGACGCAGCGCAGCCGCTCGCAAGCAAGCCTTCACGCGCGCCCTCACGCCGACAGGATCGACGCGCCCTCGATCAGGGTCAGCCGGTCACGCGCACCGCGCCGCCAACCGCCTGATCGCGCTTGCCCTTCTGCGGCGGGGTGCCTAATCGCCGCCGGGATGGCCCAGCCCCTTCACGTTCCCGGCACCGATAACGGCTCCGCGCCGCCGTCGCACCCGCACGACCCGCTGGTGTGGTGCGGTGCGATAACGGGGCTGTTCGCGTTGCTGGCGGGGTGGCGGCTGGGTATCCCGTCAGCGCCGTTCTTCGACGAGGTCCACTATCTCCCCGCCGCGCGCGAACTGGTCAGCTTCGTCCAGACCGGGCGCGGGGCGCTGCTCAATACCGAACACCCGATGCTGGCCAAGGAATTGCTGGCGCTGGGCATCATCCTGCTGGGCGACAATCCGCTGGGCTGGCGGATCATGCCGTTCGCCTTCGGTGTCCTGACGCTGTTCGCAAGCATGCGCGCGCTGTGGCACGCAAGCGAAGACCGCTTCGCCACGCTGGCCTTCGGGATCTTGTTGGCATCCGGCTTTGCGCTGTTCGTGCAATCGCGGATCGCCATGCTCGATGTGTTCATGGCCGGCTTCCTGGCGGTCGCGGCGTGGCAATTCGCCGGCGCCTGTGCCCAGCCCGAAAAAGGCCGCTGGCGGCTGGCGCTGACCGGGGCGGCACTGGGCTGCGCGATGGCGGCGAAGTGGAACGCGATCCCGCTCGCGGTGCTGCCGGGCCTTGCATTCCTTGTCGCCCGGTTGTCCGCCGGACGGCGGCGGCTGTTCCTGAGCCGCCGGGGCGCGCCGGTGCCGGGAATCACGCTGGTCGAGGCCTTCCTATGGCTCGGGATCGTGCCGCTGGCCGTCTATGCCCTGACCTTCCTGCCGGGATACGGGCTCGGCGAATATCTGCGCCCGTCCATGCTGGCGGAGAAAGGTCTGATCGGCTTTCATGGCGAGATCCTGGCGCTGCAACAGCAGGTGCTTCAGCCCCACTCGTACCAGAGCACCTGGCCGCAATGGGTGCTGAACACCCGCGGCATCTGGTATCTGTATGAAGTGACAGACGGGGCGCAGCGCGGGGTGCTGCTGATCGGCAATCCGCTGACGATGCTGATCGGGCTGCCCGCACTGGCGTGGTGTCTGGCAAGCGGCGCGCGGCGCGGCGACTGGGCGAAGCTGGCGGTGGTCACCGGTTACGGCGTCAGCCTCGGCCTGTGGCTGATCGCGCCCAAGCCGGTGCAGTTCTATTACCACTATTTCGTGCCGCAGTTCTTCGTGCTGGGCGGGCTGGCGCTGGCGCTGTCGGACCTGCGGCGTGCCGGGTGGGGCTGGTTGGCCTGGGGGACACTGGCGGCATCGGCGGCGCTGTTCGCGCTGTTCTACAAGGTGCTGTCGGCCGCCCCGCTGGAGAGCGCGGCGAGCTTCGCCAAGTGGACGTGGTTGGCGGGATGGAGATAGTTCTAAAACCGTCCCCACACGAACCGGCTCGACAGGGCGTAATTCCACACCGATCCCACCAGGATTCCCGCCAGCGCCGCCAGCGCCCAGAACAGGCCCCGCCCTTCAAGGAAGGTCGCCACCGCGACATTGGCGAAGGCGCCCACCGCGCAGGTCGCGCAGAACCCGGCCCAGCCGCGCAGCACCGCATTCCAGCCTTTCAGCCGCTGGTCGCGGTAGGTCAGCCAGTTGTTGAGCCAGAAGTTGAAGCTCATCGCCACCAGCACGGCTCCGGTCTGCGCCAGCGCGAAGCCTTCGCCCAACGCGAACAGCAATGTGGTCAGCACCGCGAAATGTACCACCACGCCCAGCGCGCCGACCGTGCCGAACAGCGCGAAGCGGGTCGGGATCACCCGCCCCAGCGTCTTGTCGTAAAGCCCGGCGAGGAAATCGAACAACACGGCGCGGTCCAGTTTGCTTGTCCCTTCGCGGCGGGCCGCGAAGCGTAAGGGGAATTCCCTGACCCGCATCGGCGTGCCCGCAGTCGCCAGCAGGTCGAGCAGGATCTTGAACCCGATCCCCGACAATCGCGGCGCCAGCGCGCGGGCACGGGCGGTTTCGAGCATGAAATAGCCGCTCATCGGATCGGTGAGCGCCACGCCAGTCAGCCGCCGGGCAAGGCCATTGGCGAAGGCCGACAGGCGCTCGCGGTCGGGCGCGGCCCAGTCGGCGGTGCTGGCCCCTTCGGCAAAGCGGCTGGCGACGCAGATTTGCGCTTCACCCGCGCGCAAGGCGGCCAGCATCGCGGGCAGCAGCGCGGGGTCATGCTGGTGGTCGGCGTCCATCACGGCGACATAGGGCGCGGCGGTAGCGCAGAAGCCCTCGATCGCCGCGCTCGACAGCCCGCGCCGTCCGATCCGCTGGATCACCCGGACGCGGCTGTCGGACAGCGCCAGCGCGCGGGCTTCGTCGGCGGTGCCGTCGCGGCTGTCGTCATCGACGATGATGACCTCCCAGCCCGCCTCCCCCATCGCGCCTGCAATCCGCTCCACAAGCGGGGCAAGATTGCCGCGCTCGTTCAGCGTCGGCAGGATGATGGCGAGATCAAGCGGCACGAATTTACAGGCGCGCGCGCACAGCCTCGCCAATTGCCGCTGTGCCGTGGTGGCCGCCCAGGTCGCTGCCCAGCACGCCGTCGGACAGCGCCTGCGCCACCGCGCTCTCGATCCGCGCCGCCTCGGCCTCGCGCCCGAAGGAATGGCGCAGCATCATCGCCGCCGACAGGATCGCGGCCATCGGATTGGCCTTGCCCTGCCCCGCAATATCCGGCGCGCTGCCGTGGATCGGTTCGTACAGGCCGAAGGTGCCGAACGCGGTTTCGCGCTCGCCCAGCGACGCGCTCGGCAGCAACCCGATGGAACCGACCGCCGCGCTGGCAAGGTCCGACAGGATATCGCCGAACAGGTTGCCGGTCAGCACCACGCCGAAACGGCCGGGATGGCTCACAACCTGCATCGCGGCATTGTCGACATACATGTGATCGAGCGCAACATCCGGGTATTCGCCCGCGACCTCGATCACCACGTCGCGCCATAGCTGGCTGGTTTCAAGCACATTGGCCTTGTCGACACTGGTCAGCGGATGTCCGCCCGCAGCCGCAGCGCGGAAAGCGACGTGGGCGATGCGGCGCACTTCCATCTCGGAGTAGCTCATCGCGTCCCAGCCTTCGTGCTCGCCAGCCGCGGTGACGCGGCGGCCCTTGGTGCCGAAATAGACATCCCCGGTCAGTTCGCGCACGATCAGCATGTCGAGCGTCGCGGCGATCTCGGGCCGCAGCGGCGAGAGGTGTTCCAGCCCCGCAAACACCCGCGCCGGGCGCAGGTTGGCGAACAGGCCAAGCTCCTTGCGCAGGCCCAGAATCGCCTGTTCGGGCCGCAGCGCCCGTTCCAGCGTGTCGCAATCGGGATCGCCCACCGCGCCGAACAGCACCGCGTCCGCCTCGCGCGCCATGATCAGCGTTTCGGGCGGGAGCGGATGGCCGTGCCGCTTGTAGGCGCTGCCCCCGACATCGCCTTCGAACAGCGTCAGTCCCGGCAAGGCGAGACATTCGAGCACCTTGACCGCCTCGCGCGTCACCTCTGGTCCGATCCCGTCACCGGGCAGGAGCGCAATCTTCACTGTGCCAATCCTCTCAAGCCATGCGGGCCAACCGCTCGGTCAGCATTCTGCGCGCGGCCATAACATCGCCTTTCGTGCCCGCAAGCAGGTACTGCGCCAGCAGCGGCTCGAGCCCCGCCAGCGCCTGCATCAGCCCTGCCAGATCGCCCGCGCCGGTATCGGGCCGCTGGCCGCCGTAACCCAGTTCGCGCAGCAGCATCGCCTCGTAGGTCACCAGCCCGCCGAGCCAGCCGCGCGCCGAGGGGGCGTGAGCGATCGCGGACAGCAGCGCTTCGAGCGCATCGTGCAGATCGGGAAAAGGCTGGCGTTCGGGCAGCACGGCGGCGGTGAGCCCGCAGGCCCACTGGATCGCGGCAGCGGGAACCGGCTCGGTCATCAGCGCGGCGCGGCTCAGTTCGGGTTCAAGCCGGGCGAAGGGCAATTGGCTGGGAGAACGCGCCGCCAGATCGAGCGATACCCGGTTGCCCGGCACCATCACTGCGCGCATCTGCCGCCCGCGTCCGCCCGCGACATACCCTGCGACCAGCCCGTAATCGGCGGTCAGCAGCCGCGCAATGGCTCCGGTTTCGCCATGCGGGCGAGAGGCAAGCAGGATAGCCGAGGCGCGCAGGTTCATGCCTGCGGCCTGCGGGTTACTTGGGGTCGGACCCGGCTTCCAGCGCCGCCAGCCGGGCTTCCAGGGCATCGGCCTGTTCGCGCGCCTTCTGGGCCATTGCCTTGACCGTCTCGAATTCCTCGCGGCTGACGAAGTCGATCCCGCCCATTGCTTCGCGCAGGCGCTCGCGCGCGCTTTCGCGGGCTTCGCGGGTCATGCCGGCCATCGTGCCGGCCGCGCTGTTGGCGAGTTTGACGAGGTCGGCGATGATCGGGTTCTGACTTTGCATGGCCTGTATCTGGCGATGCGGTGCGCGCTTGTCCAGAGCGCAGCGCGTCAGAATTCGATCCGTGCCGCCGCGCCGCTGCCGCCGCGCTGGCCGCCATCGGGGTTGGCGCGGATGAATTCGTAATTGAGCACGCTGGCAAAGCATACCCAGGCGAAATAGGGCAACAGCAGCAACCCGGCCGCCCGCCGCACCCTGAAAATGAGTGGCAGGGCAATCAGCAGGCTGATCACCGCAAAACCCAGCACATACAGCCCGGCCTGCATGTCCTGCATCCCGAAGAACACCGCCGTCCAGCTTTGCGTGACGAAGAAATGCACCGCGAACGCGCCCAGCGCCAGCCCGCGTCCCCGCGCGCCCCACGCACCGGCGACCAGTGCAAGCGCAAGGCCTATCATCACGAACAGGATGCTCCAGACGATCCCGAAGGCTGCGGGCGGCGGGTAGATCGCAGGCTTTTCCAGACCCTGAAACCACGGCGTATCCGGGCCGCCAAGCTGCCCGGCGGTGAAACCGATCAGCAGCACCAGCGGGACCATCAGCAGCGCCCAGCGCAGGAAACTGGCGCGCAATTGGCCCTTGGAAGCAATCAGGTTCATCACGTCTCCCGTCGCAGGCTTACCCAGCCGATTCGTTGTCGTCAGGCCATTGCGACGGCGCGATACCAGAGCCGCGCCGCTGCACCAAACCGCGCCGACCCGGCGAGCCAAGCCATTGAGCGCACAAGCGACTGTTGCGCAAGGTTTGAAATATTTGCAACGCATTGTGCGAAACATGATGAAAGCCGTGGGCCGGAGCACAGCATTCTGGTAGCCCAGCCACAATCTTGCCGTGATTCGGGGGCGCGAGTCGGCAGGATGGGTTCGGTAAATCGCGCTCCGGCAAATGCGGGTCATCCTTTTGGATGGTCCCACCAGGGGATAATATTCCATGAAAAAGACCAACTTCGCTTCGATGCTGGCTGTTGCCGGCGGCCTCGCCATCGCAACCTCGGCCTGCTCGGCCCCGGCTGAAGAAGCGGCGACCGAAGCCGACACCACTGCGATGGCCGATTGCGCCGCCGCTGAATGCGCTCCTGCCGAATGCGGCGCTGCCGCTTGCGAAGCTGCGCCCTGTGCCGCTGCCGCCTGTGAAGCTGCGGCCTGCGCTCCGGCTGCTTGCGAAGCTGCCGAATAAGCCCGTTCAAACGGCTTGAAGAGGGCTGGCGGCGAGTGCAAGACTTGCCGCCAGCCCTTTTCTTTGTGCAGCGCGGACCGATCCATGACCCCGACCCAGGCCGCCATGACAGTGATCGAAACCATCACGCAGATGGCACAGGAACGCCGCCCGCTGATGCTGCGCGTGGTGCCCGATGACGGCGCGACCTTCTGGACCCATTACCCCGAACGCGATGCGCGCGACGCCGCATGCAAGGCGCGCTGGTATTACCACGTCCATGCGCCGGGGGATCGCGATCCGGACGAACACGGCCATTTCCACCTGTTCCTGCACCGCGATCAACTGCCTGCGGGGCTGGAGCCCAAGGTCTGGCCGCCGCAGCGCGAGGCGGCGCGCGCGCACGTCACCCATATCGTCGCGCTGTCGATCGACACCAACGGCATCCCGCGCGCGTGGTTCACGGTGAACCGCTTCGTCACCAACGAATTCCTCTACCCGGCCGAGGTGCTGATCGACCACCTGCCCGCCTTCAACGTCGACCGCACCCCGCAGGATGGGCTGGTCAACCGTTTTGTCACGGCAATGGTCGCGCTCTATCGCGACGAGATCGGGCAACTGCTGCGCGAACGCGATGCACGCCACGCCGCGCTGGAGGCCGAATTCGGCGAGGCGGCCTATGACAAGGCCAGCGGCGCGGACGTGCTGTCGCAGATCCCGATCGATCTCGATGCCAAGCTGTCCTCGCTCGACCTCGACTGAGGGGACCTAGCCGCGCCGGGCGGCAATCAGGAATTCGACATTGCCATGCGGTCCGGTGATCGGACTTTCCACAATGCCCTGAATATTCCATCCGGCGCCTTCGAGCCAGCCGCGCACCTCATCGCACACCCGTGCGTGCAGTTCGGGATCGCGCACCACCCCGCCCTTGCCCACGTCCTCGCGCCCGACCTCGAACTGCGGCTTGATCAGCGCGACCAGCTGGCAGGGCGTGGCCGCCAGTTCGAGCGGACGTTCGAGCACCTTGGCCAGCCCGATAAAGCTGGCATCGCACACCACCCAGTCGCATGGCCGGTCGATCTGCGCGGGCGTGAGGATGCGGGCGCTGGTCTGTTCGAGCACGGTGACACGCGGGTCGTCGCGCAGCCGCCAGGCAAGCTGGTTGGTGCCGCTGTCGACAGCAAACACATGCGCCGCGCCCTTGCTCAGCAGCACATCGGTGAAGCCGCCGGTCGACGAGCCGATATCCATCGCCGTCGCTCCCGCCGGGTCCAGCCCGAAATGCTCCAGCGCATGCGCCAGCTTGATCCCGCCGCGGCTGACCCAGGGATGATCGCGCCCGCGCACGTCGAGCGCGGCGTCAACGGCGATCTGCTGGCCCGGCTTGTCGACCTTGGTCTCGCCCGCAAACACCAGCCCGGCCATCACCAGCGCCTGCGCCCGCGCCCGGCTTTCGGCCAGCCCGCGCTCGACCAGCAGCTGATCGACGCGGCGCTTTTGCGGTTTTGCGGGACGAGCCGAGCGAGAGAGCGGGGTTTCAGGCATGGACAAGCCGCAGGCTTAGCGCGCAAGGTGGCGGGATGAAAGCTGCTCTCCCTGTTCTCGTCTCCGTGCTGGCCCTGGCCGCCTGCGTGCCTTCGACAACCGCGCCGACCCCGGCCCCCGCCCCGGCCCCGGTGGCCCGCCCCGCGCCGGTGCCCGCCGCTTCGCCCCCGGTGGTGCAGGCACCCGTCTATGACAGCTGGATGGACGCACCCGCCACGCCGGGCGCCTGGCGCTATCAGCCGGTGGCACGCGGATCGCTGGCGGTGTTCGCGGGAGGCGGGACTGCCGGAGAATTTTGGCTGTCGTGCAACCGCGATACCCGCAGCATCGCTCTGACCCGCTTGGGCGGCACGCGGGCCGCGCGGGCGATGACCATCCGCAGCGAGGCTGCGACCCGCAGCCTGCCGGTCATGGAGTCAGGCCAGAACCCGTCTGCGGCAGCGACCACGCTCAACCCGGGCGATCCGCTGCTTGACGCGATGGCGCTTTCCAAGGGTCGTTTTGCAGTCGAGGTCGATGGCGCAGCGACGCTCTATTTGCCCAGCCATGCCGAGGTCAGCCGGGTGATCGAGGATTGCCGGTAATTCTCGTCATTGCGAGCCGTAGGCGAAGCAATCCAGGGCCTGACGTGAAACCCGGCGCGAAGGCTGGCCATGGATTGGTGCGTCGCCTGCGGCTCCTCGCAATGAAGCCGAATCAAAAGCCACGGACGGCCACATCTCCCGATTCGATACATTAATATCCACAGGATCATGCACAGACTGTCCACAGGACGGGCCACCATGAAAAAACGCCCGAGGTTTCCCTCAGGCGCTTGATTGCACGACTTTAGTCGGCGGGATCCGATTATGACGCGGGAAAAGTTTTATACAAGACTTGTCCTTTGCTGCCCCATGACTCACATTGCGCTTGAGGCCAGCGGCGAACGCGGCTCTCGGCCCCCAGTGATGCGGCGGGTCTGGCTCACAAGCGCGAAAGGAGGTGATCCGATGTCTCATGGTTCA
>DAIQNP010000073.1:0-10424 GCA_036788335.1 Erythrobacter sp. | reverse complement strand
GCCAGCAAGGCTGCGCCGACGGAGCTGGCCTCCGCCTGAGACTGGCTCAGAGCCAGCTGGCGATCTGGCTCAGCGGCTTCTTGACCAGCGCCTTGGCCGGGACAGTCGCGCCCGGCGCCGGGCGGCCGACCACCACGATCATCAGCGGCTTTTCCCATTCGGGCCGCCGGCAGGCCTGCCGCAGGAACCCCATCGGCGAGGGCGTGTGGGTCAGCGTCGCCAGCCCCGCTTCGTGCAAGGTTGCCAACAGCATCCCGCAAGCAATGCCGACGCTTTCGTTGACGTAGTAGTTCTGCGTCCGCCCGTCTTCGGCGATCCCGCCCTTGCGCTGGGCGAACACCACGATCAGGTAGGGCGCGGTTTCTAGGAACGGCTTTTCGGCATTGGTTCCGAGATCGACCAGCGCGGCGAGCCATTCGTCGGGTGCCTTGCCGTCCTCCTCGTCGACCCCGTAGAACCGCCGCTCGGCGGTTTCGGCGGCGAGGCGGATGGCGCGCTTGGTCTCAGGCGACTGGACCACGGCGAAGTGCCAGGGCTGGTGATTGGCACCGCTGGGCGCGCTGGCTGCGGCGCCGATCGCCGCTTCGATCACGGCGCGCGGCACCGGATCATCGGCGAAATAGCGGCAGGAGCGGCGTTGCTTCAGCCGCTCCGCCAGCGCATGGGCGCGGGCGACCGCTTCGTCATCGGCCAGTGCGGGCAGGACGTAGGGGACGGTTTCGTGGTTACGCATGGCGCGAAGCCTACCATATGTCCGGCCCTAGTGCGATGACACCAGCCTAGTTTCGCCCGTGGTGCCGTTGTAGAACAGCTCGAAATGCCAGTCCTGGCACAGGTCGAGCCCGTCCCACACCGCTTCCTCGCCATCATCGTAAACCACCATCAAGTCCCAGTCGCAGGTGTTTTCCGAGCGCCGGAAGTCGATTTCGACCTCGCGTCCGTCACCCAGCACGTCCCAATCAAGCACGTCTTCTTCCCAGCTTTGCTCGACGGCGGGGGAGATGTAGATTTCCGAGATGGTGTAGCCGGTGGAGTTCACCACGGTGATTTTCTCGAACATCTGCGCAAGCGCGGGTACGGCACCCAATACAAGCAACACTGCGCCGACGATGCCGGTTAGAATACGTTGACGTGACATTGCTCGATCCCCCCTGAGCGATGCGGGTCAAAAAGCAGAGATTGGCCTCGATGCCAAGGACAAAGCGCCGCGCCAGTCGCCGTTGCTGGACAATTAACTGACATCAATGTAAGTAACGAATCGGAAACCTGTTATGCGCAGTGGATTCCTTTTCCCCTTGGAGGACTGCATGGCCCTGATCGATCGACCGCTGGTGGCTCCCAAGCGCCGGGTTTCGGGCCTGCGCCCGTTCAAGGTGCTGCACCACTTCGGCAAGCTGGTCGAGGACAAGGAGGACACCGCGCAGGTGTTCCACATCATCGAAGCGACCAAGGGCAAGGCCAGCCACCGCCAGGCGTGGGATTTCATCGCCTCGCCCGAAGGCCAGCGTTTCCTGACTGAGGAAACCGACATTCCCGCGATGCTCGACGATCATGCCCGCTGGGCCGATTGCGGGCCGGACACGGTCGCGGCGCATTACATTGCCTTCATGAAGCGCGAAGGGCTGTCGGCTGCCGGACTGGTGGCCGAAAGCCACAAGTGGCTGCCCGCCCAAGCGCGCCATGCCGACCTTACCGAATGGTATTTCGACCGGCTGCGCGACACGCATGATCTGTTTCATGTACTGACCGGCTACGGCCGCGATGCACTGGGCGAGGCGAGCCTGCTGGGCTTTTCCTATCAGCAGAACCACAACAAGGGCATCTTGTTCATCGCCTATGCCGGCGCGCGCCAGATCAAGAAGGTCAGCCGGACGGGCGCCCCGCTTTATGCGGCAATTGCCGAAGGGCGCAGGCTGGGCAAGGCCGCGGCCAAGATCGCGCATCAGGATATCGCGGCGCTGATGGCTGAGGATCTCGGCGCGGCGCGAGCGCGGCTGAACATTGGCAAGCCCGAGGCGTACCGCGAATGCCTTGCGATTCTGCATGGCGAAGGAATCGCCCGCGAGCAGCTGACGCTGGGCGGGGCCGGGGCGCAGGCGGCCTAACCATCGTTGTGTACCCCCGCGCAGGCGGGGGTCTCCTTGCGATCTTACGCTTTGCTGCCCGAGGTCCCCGCCTTCGCGGGGACGCGCTGACTGGGGATCACCCCTCCATCCATTCGGCGAAGAACCGCGCATTCGCGCTGCGCAATTCGCTGAGCGGCACGCCCAGCACGCTATCCCCGCCGACCGTGCCGACCCGCTGGAACCCGATCTGTGCGGTGTCTTCGTCGCGCGTGCCCTTGGCGAGCGCGGCGTTCAGCGCTTCGACGTCGGGCACGGTTACCAGATAGCGGCCCTGATCCTCACCAAACCACCACTGCGCCGGGGTGTAATCAGGGTTGCCCGCCAATTCGGATTCAGCCCCGATCCCTCCCGCCAGCGCCATCTCAGCAAGTGCCACGGCCAGGCCGCCGTCGCTGAGGTCGTGCACCGCGTTGACCAGCCCGTCGGCAATCAGTTCGTGGATGATTTCGCCCGCCGTGCGTTCGACCACGAGGTCGGTCGGCGGGGTGCGGCCTTCTTCGCGGCCCTTGACCACCCTTAGCCACAAGGACTGCCCGAGATGCGAGCGAGTCGGATCGGGCTTGGCCCAGAACTCCGGGCCGACGAGATAGATCGCATCGCCCGCCTGTTTGAAATGCATCGTCATCATTTTCGTCAAGTCGGTGATGATCCCGACCCCGCCGATGGCAGGCGTCGGCAAGATCGCGCTGCCACCGCCGGTCGCCTTGGACTCATTGTAAAGGCTGACATTTCCAGACACGATCGGGAAGCCCAATGCGCGGCAGGCATCGCCCATGCCTTCGAGCGCGTGGACGATCTGCGCCATGATCTCGGGCCGCTGGGGGTTGGCGAAGTTGAGGCAATTGGTCACCGCCAAGGGCCGCGCGCCGACTGCGCAAAGGTTGCGATACGCCTCGGCAATGGCCTGCTTACCGCCCTCATACGGGTCGGCAAAGACATAGCGCGGGGTGCAGTCGGTTGTGATCGCGAGCGCCTTGGTCGTTCCGTGAACCCGCACCACGCCCGCATCGCCCCCGGTCTGGAGCGTGTCGGCCCCGACCTGCGAATCGTACTGCTCCGCGATCCAGCGGCGCGAGGCGAGATCAGGTGAGGCCATCATCGTCAGCAAATCGGCAGCAATGTCGTCGCTGACCGGCACCTCTGCGAGCGGGGTGACCTTGGCCCAGACCTTGTAGTCCTCCTTCGACAGGTAGGGCCGATCATAGAGCGGCGCCTCGTCGGCGAGCGGGGCGAGGGGAATGTCGCACACCACCTCGCCATTGAATTCCAGGACCATGTGCCCGGTATCGGTGACTTCGCCGATCACCGCGAAATCGAGTTCCCACTTGGTGAAGATCGCCTCCGCCTCGGCCTCGCGACCGGGCTTCAGCACCATCAACATCCGCTCCTGGCTCTCCGAAAGCATCATCTCGTAGGGGGTCATGCCCTCTTCGCGACAGGGCACGGCGTTCATGTCGAGCCGGATACCTGCGCCGCCCTTCGACGCCATCTCGACGCTTGAGGAGGTCAGCCCAGCCGCGCCCATGTCCTGGATCGCGACAATCGCGTCGGTGGCCATCAGTTCAAGGCAGGCCTCGATCAGCAGCTTTTCGGTGAAGGGATCGCCGACCTGCACCGTGGGGCGCTTGGCCTCGGCATCCTCACCGAAATCCGCGCTGGCCATTGTCGCGCCGTGGATTCCGTCGCGTCCGGTCTTGCTGCCGACATAGACGATGGGGTTCCCGATCCCGGTCGCCGCCGAGTAGAAAATCTTGTCCTGATTGGCGACGCCCACGGTCATCGCGTTGACGAGGATATTCCCGTCATAAGCCGGGTGGAAGTTCGTCTCCCCCGCCACCGTGGGCACGCCGACGCAGTTGCCGTAGCCGCCGATGCCAGCGACCACACCCTGCACCAGATGCTTCATCCGCGGATGCTCGGGCCGTCCGAACCGCAGCGCGTTGGCATTCGCCATCGGCCGCGCGCCCATAGTGAACACGTCGCGAAGGATGCCGCCCACCCCCGTTGCCGCGCCTTGGTAGGGTTCGATGTAGCTGGGGTGGTTGTGGCTCTCCATCTTGAAGATCGCCGCCTGTCCATCGCCGATGTCGATCACGCCCGCGTTCTCGCCGGGGCCGCAGATCACCCACGGCGCTTCGGTCGGCAGCTTCTTCAGATGCAGGCGCGAGCTTTTGTAGCTGCAATGCTCCGACCACATCACCGAAAAGATGCCGAGTTCAATCAGGTTGGGTTCGCGGCCCAGAGCGGTCAGGACGCGCTGATATTCCTCCGGGGAAAGGCCGTGCTGTTCGACGATTTCGGGGGTGATTGCGGTCATCGGTGGGCTCCTTGCCGCGCCCCTAGATCACTGGAGACTGAAGGCCAAGCCGCCGCGTTTCTGGAACCAGCGATTCTCCCCGACCCAGACTGCGAGGCCCGTCAGCACCGCGAAGGCGAACAGGGCTTGCAGATAGAGGAAAATCCCCGCCTCGGCCGGGTGGGGCGCCAGCCAGTTGATCGCCTGAAACAATAGCAGCGCGCCCAGCAGCGCCAGTGGCGGACCGATCGGCCCGCGCGTGCGGCGCACGTAATAGCGGAACGAGGCCAGCAGCAGCCCCAGTTCGAGCGGCACGGCGATCCACGGATAATTCCATAGTCCCAGCCCCAGCTTGGGCGGATCGCCGTCCCATGTCAGGTCGGGCACATGCACCAGCCAGTCGAGCGGCCAGTGCGACAACACCACCGCGCCCGCCAGCAGCCCTGCAAACAGGCTCTGCCGCGCCAGCGCCACCACCAGCAGGCAGGCCAGCGCCCACACAGTCGTGCCGGTCAGGCTGTGGGTATAGGGCATATGGAACAGGTCGAGCGGGACCATCACACTCGCCTGCGGATCGACCCGCGCACCTTCAACACCGACGATGGCGAGCGCAAAGAACGCCCAGTCGACCAGCTGCGCCGCGACGAACAGCGTGCCCAGCCGCGGGCTTTCGGGGCTGACCGCTGCGGCGATGAAGGCGGGGGCGAAGTGGCCGATAAACATGGGCGGGCAGCGCGATCAGGCCGGGGCGAAGCGCAAGGCCGCCCAGGTGCCGATCGTGGCGGCGGCCCCGGTGGCAAAAGCGCCCCACAGGATGTCGAGCACGCTGATATGGGTCGCCCACACCTTGAACACCGCCTGCGAGGTCAAATCGAAGGTGGCATAGCACAGCGCGCCGAGCAGGATGCCGTTGAGCAGTGCGGGCTGGATCGATCCCGCCTCAAGCCCCGGACGGATCGCGAACCACGTCATCCCTGCCAGATAGAGGAAATAGAACACGCCCGCCGCAGGGAGGTTGAAATCCTTGGCCATGATTTCGCCGATTACCGGCCGATAGAGGTTCGGCCCCGCCCAGCGCAGCCAGATCGCGTCGAGCAGCCCGAAGCTGACCGCTGCGGCCCCGTAGGCGATGATCCACTTCAGCATATCGCACAATTCCCTGTTTCGTGATCCTGCCCCGATTGCCAGCCTTGACCGGGCTGGCCTGCCCCGTCAATGCTCACCGCTATGGACGAGGGTACAGCTTCCGCCGCAGGTGCGGACAACATTGCGCAGATGAGCTTCGAACAGGCGCTGCGTGCGCTCGAGGACGTGGTGCGTCAGCTTGAAAGCGGCGACGTGCCGCTCGACGAATCGATCGGGCTTTATGAACGCGGGGAAGCACTGCGGGCGGCGTGTCAGGCGCGGCTCGACGCGGCGCAGGCGCGGATTGAGCGGATCGTCACAAGTCCGGGCGGGCAGCCGACCGGCACCGCCCCGTTCGACGCGGAAGGGTAGGGGCGATGCTGGTGGGGGTGATCAACAGTCCGCTCGGTCAGGCGCTGGCGCAGGTGCAGGCGGAGATGGACTCGCTGTTCGATGCGCTGTTGCCGGTGCCGGACGACACCAGTGCGCGCCTGGTCGAAGCGATGCGCTATGCTGCGATCGGCGGGGGCAAGCGGGTCCGCCCGCTGCTGGTGGTCAGTACCGCCAGCCTGTTCGGCGTCGGGCGCGATCACGCCTTGCGCGCGGGCGCGGCGATCGAGGCGATCCACGTCTATTCGCTGATCCATGATGACCTGCCCTGCATGGACAATGATGACCTGCGCCACGGCAAACCCACGGTGCACAAGGTGTTCGACGAGGCGACCGCAGTGCTGGCGGGCGATGCGCTTCATGCGCTGGCGTTCGAAATCCTTGCCCATGCCGATACCAGCACCGACCCCTTCACCCGCAGCGAATTGATCGCGACATTGGGCATGGCATCGGGAATGCACGGCATGGCGGGCGGGCAGATGATGGACATGGTCGCCGACGAGGAGGGTGTGTCCTACGACCTGCGCACCATCACCCGGCTGCAACAATTGAAGACGGGCGCGCTGCTGGCTGCCAGCGTCGAGATGGGCGCGATCCTCGGCAAGGTTGCGCCGCAGGGCCGGGCACCCTTGCGTGCCTATGCCCGCGACATCGGCCTCGCCTTCCAGATTGCCGACGACCTGCTCGATGTCGAAGGCGATGCCGCCGTCGCCGGCAAGGCGCTGCGCAAGGACGAGGTGCAGGGCAAGCAGACTTTCGTGACGCTGATGGGAGTCGACAAGGCCCGCGAACAGGCCCGCGCGCTGGTCAATCAGGCGATCGGCCATCTGGGCACTTACGGACAGGAAGCCGAAGTGCTGCGTGCGCTCGCCCGCTTCATCGTCGAGCGCGATCGGTAATCCCTGTAGGAGAGGACAGGATCATGACACGCCGCGTCGGGATTTACCCCGGAACCTTCGATCCGATCACTCTGGGCCATGCCGACATTATCCGGCGCGGAGCCAAGCTGGTCGACTGGTTGATCATCGGGGTCACCACGAACCCGTCCAAAAGCCCGATGTTCGGGGTCGAGGAACGCTTCCGCATGGTCGAGCGCGAAGTCGCAACCATGGGCCTCGGCAATGTCGAGGTGGTGGGTTTCAATGCATTGCTGGTGAAGTTCGCGCAGAAGCAGGGCGCTTCGGTCATCATCCGCGGGCTGCGCGCGGTCGCCGATTTCGAGTACGAATACCAGATGGCCGGCATGAACCAGCAGCTCGACGAGGAGGTCGAGACGGTGTTCCTGATGGCCGATGTCTCGCTCCAGCCGATTGCGTCGAAGCTGGTCAAGGAAATCGCACTTTATGGCGGCGACATCGGCCGTTTCGTCAGCCCGCAAGTACGCGAGGATGTGCTGGCGCGGGTGCAGGACCTGGGGCTCAAGGGCGATTACTGAGCGCGTGCGCCCCTCGCGCCTGTGGTCTTCGTCTGTCTGCAGGGGGGCTTTCATTCATTGCAGTGTCAGCCGCGCGGGGCTAGAGTGCGCGGCCGTGCTGGATGGAACAATGATCAGACCCAAGCTTCAAGACGTTCTCGCGGCGGCGACCGCGTTGTGCCTGCTGGCGTTGCCGCAGGCCGCCTTCGCGCAAGCCGAGCCCGACGCTCCTGCGCCGGCGATGCCCGACACAGCGCCCGCTGACACGGCGGAGCCCGAGGCAGAGGAAGCGGCCGAGACCGCTCCGGCACCGCGCAACTATTCCCCGATCAATTACGACGCAGCTGCCGATCCGGACAACATCTGGGTGCTCGACCTGTCGAATGGCGAGCGGATCAAGATCCGGCTGATGGCCGACTGGGCACCCGCGCATGTCGAGCGGATCAAGGAACTGACCCGCGCCGGCTTCTATGACGGGGTGATCTTCCACCGCGTGATCGACGGCTTCATGGCGCAGGGCGGCGATCCCACCGGCACTGGGCAGGGCGGCAGCGAACTGCCCGATCTCAAGGCCGAGTTCAACCCGATGCCGCACGTGCGCGGCACCCTCGCGATGGCCCGCGCCAATGAGGAAGACAGCGCCAACAGCCAGTTCTTCATCGTCTTCTACCCGCGCTTCAGTCTTGACAAGCGCTACACCAATTTTGGCCGGGTGATCGAGAACATGGCCGGGGTGGACGCCATCGTCCGGGGCGAACCGCCGAGCGAGCCGACCACCATCGTCCAGGCCTCGATCGCCAGCGACAACCGACCGCCGCCCGCAGCACCAGCGCCCAGGATCGATACGCCGATCACGGTCGACCTGCTCAACGCACCGATCGGTTAAGGCGCTGCTCGCAAGGCACCTGCCACGATAGGCGGCGCGCGCATGAAAGTAGACCTGTTCGATTTCGACCTGCCGCCCGAGCGAATCGCGCTGCGCCCGGTGCGCCCGCGCGATGCGGCGCGGATGCTGGTGGTGCGGGGGGCGGATGCTCCGCTCGAGGATCGGGGCGTGCTCGACCTGCCCGACCTGCTCGAACCCGGCGACGTACTGGTGTTCAACGACACCCGCGTGATCCCCGCCCAGCTCGAAGGCCGCCGGGTTGACGGCGAGGCGAAGATCGGCGCGACGCTGCACAAGCGGATCGACTTGCGACGTTGGCAGGCCTTCATCCGCAACGCCAAGCGGGTGAAGCTGGGCGATGCGCTGGTATTTGGCGGCGGGGTCACAGCCATCGCCGAGGCGCGCCATGCCGATGGCTCGATAACCCTGCTTTTCGAAGGGGATGAGCCCGTCGAAGTCCTGCTCGACCGGGCCGGAACCATGCCGCTGCCGCCTTACATTGCGTCGAAACGCGGGGTCGATGCGCAGGATCTGGAAGACTACCAGACCATGTTCGCGGCCGAAAAGGGTGCGGTCGCCGCCCCCACCGCTTCGCTCCATTTCACGCCCCGCCTGATCGAAGCTCTCGATGCGCGCGGGATCGGACGGGCGATGCTGACGCTGCACGTGGGCGCGGGCACCTTTCTGCCGGTCAAGGCCGACGACACCGAAGACCACGCGATGCACGCCGAAATCGGGCGCATTTCGGAAGCGACCGCCCAGCAGCTCAACGCCGCGCGCGCTGCCGGAGGCCGGATCATCGCGGTCGGCACCACTTCGCTGCGGCTGCTGGAAAGCGCAGCGGACGCGGATGGCACGATCGGGGCTTTCGCCGGAGACACCGCGATCTTCATCACGCCGGGTTACCGCTTCAAGGCCGTCGATGGGTTGATGACCAATTTCCACCTGCCCAAATCCACGCTGATGATGCTGGTCAGCGCGCTGATGGGACGTGAGCGGATGTTGGCCGCCTATGCCCACGCCATCGCCCATGAATATCGCTTCTATTCCTATGGTGACTCCTCGCTGCTGCTGCCCTAGCTGCAAGCGGGCATGTCCGACTCCATCCTTGAAATCACCGGCCTGTCCAAGGTCTATAAGGGCGGCACGCGCGCGCTCGACAATGTCGATCTGACGATCCGTCCGGGCGAGATCTTCGCACTGTTGGGGCCGAACGGGGCGGGCAAGACCACGCTGATCGGCGCGGTGTGCGGGCTGGTCCGTCCGACCGGGGGCACGATCACTGCATTCGGACAGGACCTGTCACGCGGCTGGCGCGCGGCGCGGGCGCGGATCGGGCTGGTGCCGCAGGAACTCGCCACCGACATGTTCGAAAGCGTGTGGAACGCAGTCGCCTATTCGCAGGGCCTGTTCGGCAAGCCCTATAATGCCGCGCGGCTTGAGGAGATTTTGAAAAGCCTGTCGCTGTGGGACAAGCGCAAGTCGCAGATCCGCGCGCTGTCGGGCGGGATGAAGCGCCGCGTTCTGATCGCCAAGGCGTTGGCGCACGAGCCGGAACTCCTGTTCCTCGACGAACCCACTGCCGGGGTCGATGTCGAATTGCGCAAAAGCATGTGGCAAGAGATCGCCGCGCTCAAGGAGCGGGGGGTGACCATTATCCTGACCACCCATTATATCGAAGAGGCCGAGGAGATGGCCGACCGCGTCGGCATCATCCGTGGCGGGCGTATCCTGATGGTCGATGAAAAGCGCGCGATGATGGAACGGCTCGGCACCACCGAAGCGGTGATCGGGCTGTCCGCGCCGCTCGCCACGCTGCCGCCAGAAATCGCGGCCTTCCCGGTTGAGCTGGGCGAGGGCGGGATGCAGCTGACCTATCGCGGCGGCAATGGCGAGGGTGGGGGTCGCGAGGATGTGGCGCAGCTGGCGCAGGCGCTGACCCGCGCCGGGATCGCCTATCGCAGCCTCGACATTCACGACAGCTCATTGGAAGACATTTTCGTCTGCCTGCTGGGCGAAGGAGGGGCTGCGTGATGCACTTCAACTGGCGCAGCACCCAGGCGATCTACCGCCGCGAAATGGCCCGCGCCTTCCGCACCGCATTCCAGTCGCTGCTTGCCCCGGTGCTCACCACCTCGCTCTATTTCGTGGTGTTCGGATCGGTGATCGGCGCGCGGATGGAGCCGA
>DAIQNP010000072.1:0-10426 GCA_036788335.1 Erythrobacter sp. | reverse complement strand
CGGTTTCTGACTGTGACGATCTGCTCGGACGCGAGCGGGACCCCGAAGCAGATGCGGATCGCCATTCCGGGCAAGCAGGATGGGGGCGGCGATCATTCCGATGCAGCCCCCAAGGCGACCCATTGCGCCTTCTCCGGCCTTGGCCATTCCGCGGTCGGCGGCACCGATCCGCTGTTGCTTGCAGTAGCACTCGCCTTCATCCTGCTGATCGGCTTCGCGCCGCTGCCCGCGCTCCCTGCGCGCGATATTCCCTTCTTGCGCCCGCAATTGCGCGGCCCTCCGGCGACATTCTGACACGCTGAACCCATTGTGTCGGTGAGCCCGACGCTCGTCCTTATCGGGCGAGCCGGGCTGTCGGAGTATCATACCCATGTATGCCATAACGGACTGCCCCGCCGGGCAGCCGCAGGCGGATAGAACCGCCACCCTCGCCGCTCCGCGCGCTGTGCTCGTGTATTTGCAGGAGCACCGCTCGCACCTTTCGCAGGACGCGCGCGTCACCTTCACCGTGCTGATCGCCGTCTTTATGGCGATGGCGATCCTGCCTGCCTTGCGCGGGCAATGGCTGGTGCCGGCCTATACCATCGGCACCATGGGGCTGCTGGTGGGTGTGCTCGACTGGCACCGCCGCAAGCAGCCTGCAGCCGAATGGCTCGCCATCGAACAGGGCCGGGTGCGCTGGCGCAGCGTTGCCCACGATACAATTGAATGGCCCCTCAACGGCACACGCCTGATTGCCGACGACAGCCGCCCCGCGCGTTTGCGCCTGTGGCTCACCCATCGAGAGCAAAGTGTCGAGATCGGCACCTGTCTCAGCCTTGAGGAACGGCGCGCCATCGCCCCGCTCATTATCCGCGAACTGGCTGCGGCCCGCAGCCAACGCCCATTGTCCGAGGAGACTTCATCATGATCCGCACCACGCTTGCCGTCGCCCTGCTGGGCAGCACCATCCTGCTGGCTGCCTGCAATCAGGCCCCTGAAACCCCCACTGCCACCGAAACAGCCGCCAGCATCGTCGCCATCACCGAGCCGTGGTCGCGCGAGACGGCCGAGGGCCAGAACGCGGGCGGCGCTTTCATGACCATTGCCAACACCGGCACTGCCGCTGACCGGCTGACCGGCGGCAGCAGCCCGGTCGCGGGGCGGGTCGAGATCCACACCATGACCATGGAGAATGACGTGATGCGCATGCGCCGGCTTGCGGACGGGCTGGAAATCCCGGCAGGCGGCGAAGTAACGCTCAAGCCGGGCAGCTTCCATGTCATGCTGATGGATCTGAAGCAGCCGCTCAAGGCGGGCGAGACCGTGCCGCTGACCCTGACCTTCGCGGGTGCGGGCACGATCGAGACGCAGCTCGATGTCCGGCCCGCAGGCGAGATGGCCCCGGCGATGAAGCACGGCGAGGAGAGCAAGCCCCATGTCTGATCCCTTCCCGGAAATTGAGGACGGCTCTTCGCCGCAGCGGCAGACCGAGGGACTGAAGACCCTACGGATTGCCCTATGGGGCGTGGTGGCGCTGGTGGTGGGCGTGGCGCTGGTCGCCATGCTCGCCCCCGACCGCACGCCGCACACAAGCGATCAGGCAAGCTACGCCGACCTCATCGGCGGGCCGTTCGCGCTGACCGCGCCGGATGGCTCGCGGGTGACCGACCAGACCCTGAAGGGCACGCCCTTCGCGATCTTCTTCGGCTTTACCCGCTGCCCCGACGTGTGTCCCACCACGCTGTCGCGCATGGCGCAATTGCGGAAACAGCTCGGGCCTGACGGCGACAAGTTCCGGATCGTCTTCGTCTCGGTCGATCCCGGCTACGACAGCCCCGAGGATATCGGCCGCTATGTCGAGTTGTTCGGCACTCCGATACTCGGTCTCACCGGCACCGATGCCGAGGTCGACAAGGCCGTGAAGGCCTACCGCGCCTTCTACCAGAAAGTGCCGACCAACGCGGGCGCGGACTACACCATCGACCACACCGCCAGCGTCTACCTGATGGACGCCTCCGGCAAGCTCCAGTCGATCATCGCATACGACGAAACAGCTCCCAGCGCACTTGCCAAGCTCAAGCGGCTCGTGGGCTGACCTCTCTCAACATCAAGGATATTCCGACTATGAACCGCTTCTCTTTTGCCGCCCTTTTGGCAGCCACCTCGCTCGCCACGCCTGCTTTTGCGCAGGAGCAGGCCCCCGAAACCGAAGCCGAAACGGGGCGCTGGACCCCGGGCAACATCACCGTCACCGGCACCCGCGACACCTATGCCGCCGACGAGGCTAGCGTCACCCGCACGCCTGTGCCGCTGATCGAGGTGCCGCAATCGATTCAGGTCATCACCAGCCAGCTGATCAAGGACCAGGAACTGGTCACGCTCGATGAAGCCTTGCGCAATGTCTCGGGGGTGGTGCCCTCGCTCCCGTCCGAGATCGTGCTGGTCAATCCGATCGTGCGCGGGTTCGAGGCGGAAATCTTCACCGATGGCCTCATCGGCTATGGCGACACCGCCGTGATCGACCCGGGCAGCCTGTGGAACGTCGAGCGCATCGAAGTCGCTAAGGGGCCGACCTCGACCCTGTTCGGCGGCGGGATCGGTTCACCGGTGGGCGGGCTTATCAACCTCGTCTCGAAGACCGCCAACGGGAAGAGCTTCCTTGATGGCCGCGTGCGTGCCGGCAGCTTCGCGACCTATTCGATTGCCGCCGATGCGGGCGCGGCGATCACCGACAGCCTCTCGGCCCGTGTGGTGGCCGAATACCAGTCTTCGGAAGACAACATCGACGTCGTGGACATCGAGCGCCTGCTGATCGCCCCCTCGGTCCGCTTCGCCCCGTCCGAGAACACCGAGATCGTCGGCCGCTTCACCTACACCCGCATCGCCCAGCTCGAATATGCGGGGCTTCCGGCGATCTTCATGGACGACCCGCGCGTTGACCCGGAGCGTTTCACCGGCGCGACCAACGCACCTGATACCGAAGTGGAGAACCTCACCATCCAGCTCGAATGGACCCAGCGTCTGGGCGAAGGCCTGACCTTCAATTTGCGCGGTCGGCGCTACGAGAACGACTTCCGCGAATTCGCAACCTCGCCCTTCCTCGCCTTCTTCCCCTGCGGCACGGAATCCTTGCTGAACGACACCTCTTGCCCGCAGATACGTGCGCAGTTGCCCGCGAGCATCGACGAATGGACCATCGACGGTTCTCTGACCGCCGAGTTCACCACCGGCGCCATCGAGCACGTCGTGCTTGGCGGAGTGCAATGGGACCGCGCGGACTATGACGCTGCGATCGGCTTCGATCTCTTCAATGTCGAAGCCTTCGACTATGCCGATCCGGCTTCAGACTTCGACTTCTTCCCCATCCCCACCCTGCGACAGTTCAACACCAACCGTTACGAGACGCTGGCGGTCTACGTGCAAGACCAGCTGACCATCGCGGACCGGCTGCATGTGCTGGCTTCGCTGCGCTATTCGCGGCTCGGCCTCACCGAATTCGTCGGCGGGACGAATGACGAGGTCTACCGCGAATGGGACCCGCGCCTCGGCGTCACCTTCGACGTCGCCGAGGGCGTGAGCCTGTTTGCCGGCTACGCCACCGGATCGCGGCTCTCGATCTTCTTCAACGGCACCAACAGCCCGGTGCCCGAGCGTTCGGAAAGCTGGGAAGGCGGGGTGAAGTTCGCGCTCGCCGACACCGGCCTGTCGGGCACGCTGGCTGCCTTCCGGCTCGACCGCAGCAATGTGCCCACGCCTGATCCGGGCACTTTCTTCACCTCGATCCAGACCGGCGCGCAGCGCAGCGAAGGGATCGAGGCGGACTTTATCTATGAACCGACGCCCGCCTTCTCCCTGCTGGCGAGCTATGGCTACAGCGATGCCCGCGTCACTGCCGATACGGTGATTCCGGTCGGCAGCCGCCTGCCGCGCGTGTCCGACCATCGCGGGCGGATCGCCGCGCGCTACCGCTTCCTTGATGGGGCGATGGAGGGACTGGAACTGGGCGCGGGGATCACGGCGGCCAGTGACAGCGTGATCGCGCTGCCCAATGGCGCGGAGGTCGATGGCTATGTCGTAGCCGATGCGCAGGCGAGCTACACGCTTGGCGGCATCCGCATCGGCCTAAGGGCCGATAACCTGTTCGGGGCAGATTACTTCGTGCCCTATCAGTACTTCGCACAGGACGTGGTGCGCCCGGGCAATCCGCGTTCGGCTTTCGTCACATTGGGTTTCGGATTTTGAGACAGGGAGAAGAGCACATGACTATGGACAGACGCGCCCTGTTGGGCGGCATGACCGGGGCGGCGCTGCTTGCCCCCTTCCTCGCGCTGGAACGGGCGATGGCGCAAAGCGGGGAGGGGCATGCCGGCCACACGCCCGCTGCCGGTTCGCCGAGCCTCGAAGAACAGCAGGCGATGGCCGAGCATCAGCGCATGATGCAGGAATTGCTGGGCGAAAACTTGTTCAGGAACGAACAGATCGCGATGCTGCTCTATCCCGGATTCACCGCACTGGACCTGGTCGGGCCGCATTACTTCTTCGCTTGTCTGTTCGGGGCCAAGGTGCATCTGGTGACCACACAGCCCGATCTGGTACCAGTCGCCTCCGATCTCGGCCTTGCGATTTCGCCCACGGTGACGCTGGAGAACACGCCCGCCGATCTCGACGTGCTGTTCTTCCCCGGCGGGACACAGGGCACGATGGACGTGATGCGTTCCGAACGCACCATGGCTTGGGTGCGCGACCGCGCCGCGCGCGCCAAGCACATCACCAGCGTGTGCACCGGATCGATGATCCTCGGCAAGGCCGGGCTCCTGAAGGGCAAGCGCGCCACATCGCACTGGGCGACCTTCCCGGTGCTGGAGGATTTCGGCGCGATTCCGACCGATGAGCGGGTGGTGAAGGACGGCAACATCCTGACCGGCGCGGGCGTCTCCGCAGGGCTCGATTTCGCCATCGCCCTGACCGAACAACTGCGCGGCCGCGACTATGCCGAGGCGCTGGTGCTTCAGGCCGAATACGCCCCCGAGCCGCCGATCGTCGCCGGCTCGATGGCCACCGCTTCCGCCCCGGTCGGCAACATGATGAGCCAAATGTTCGCCCCCGTGGCCGAACAGTTCCGGGCGCTGGCCAAGAGCTGCGTGTCCAATCGGCAGGGCCGGGCTGCATCATGCCGCCCGGCTCTTTCAGGCGAACATCCGATGTTCGGTGCGAATGGCGCGCACCAGGCGATCAATGTCGGTGGGGGTGTTGAAAAGCGCAGGCGTGACCCGCATCACCGGACCCGAAGCCAGACCGCGTTTTGCGACGACAAGCACTTTATGTCGGTCGAGGAACCGTTGCTGCACGGCTTGCGCGTGAGACCAAGCGGTCTGGCCTGCAAGCCGAAACGCACCAATTGCTGCCACACGGTCCGGTTCTTGGGGGTGGACGATCGTGACGCCTTCGATATCCTTCACGGCTTCGGTCCACTGTTTTCTGAGTGCCGTAACGTGCGCAAGCTTGGCGTCTCTCACAGCATAATGTTCGGCCACGGCATCAGGGACTGTCAGTCTGGCGGCATAATCCACTGTTCCGGTGGGTACCCTCGCTCGGATATCCTCCGGATCGCGGATTGCATTGCCCAACCAAGGCGTGATCGCGTTAAGCCGTTCAGCTCGAATGTAGATGCCGCCGGTGCCCAGCGGCGCTGCTATCCACTTGTGCAAGCTAAAGCCCATGAAATCGACGCCAAGCTCGTCTACGTTAACCGGCAGTTGGCCAACTGATTGCGCTGCGTCGAGTATAACATCGACACCCCGCGCTTTCGCGATAGCCGCAATCTCGCGCACCGGAATGACAACGCCGTTGCGGTTGGACAAATGCGTCAGCAACAGCAGCCGAGCGCGGGGCGTGTCGCGAAGGATGCGCTCATACGCGGCCAGAATGTTGGCTGTGGTGTGAGGTTCCGGAAGGTCAAATGTCACAAGATCGGCGCCTCGCGCCTTGGTGAGCCAGCGCATCGCATGCTGCATCTCGTCATAGTCGATGTCGGCCATGATTGCCGCATCGCCTGCTTGCAGAGGCACATAATTCGCGATCAACCCGTAGAGCGCTTCAGTTCCTCCGGCGCACAGCGCGACCTCCTCGGATTTTGCGCCAATCAATCCGGCGACCGCGTCGGTGGCAGGCTGCAGGCGGGCATCGCGGCCGGGACCGGGATGCGCACTGCGCAGGAAAAGCGCATTGTGACGGTTCACCCACTCACTATTCGCGCGATACCTTGCAGCGACAGTCCGGGTCATCGCGCCGTAGTAGGCCGCATCGAGATTGATGATGCTGCGATCGATCTCGTAGCGAGCGGCAAGATCGCCGCCCTCGGACTGGGCGAGCGCAGGCATCGCGCCTGCCGCCGTCACCGCGATGCTTGCACCCATGATTTCCCGTCGCGATTGCACGTCTTGTTTCCTGCTTGACCACCGGTCGCTAGCCCCACATGGGGTGTTACAAGATACCATAACACGAAGATTGGAATTTAAGAGTGAAACTTCTCCACACCGTTGCAACTGGCGCGCTTTTGCTAGGCTCCGCTTCAGCTTTTGCGCAGACCACCGACGATCGGGAAGAGGTCGTGGGTGACGCCATTATCGTAACGGGCGACCGGTTCGGCGGGCGCACATCGACGGACTCGCCCGTGCCGGTCGACTCCATTGATCGTGAGCAGCTCCAGCAAAATGGCCGGGTTGACCTTATCCAAATGCTCAAGGTCGAGGTGCCAAGCTTCAATTCGCCGCGGCCACTGGGGTCCGGAGTGGGTGACTATCTTGTTCCCCCCTCGCTTCGCGGACTTGGGCCCGGCCAGGTGCTTGTGCTGGTCAATGGCAAGCGTAGGCATACATCGTCCGACCTCAATTCCAGCAACGGCATTGGCCGCGGCGATGTGGCAGTGGATTTCAACGCGATCCCGTCTTTCGCCTTGTCTCGGGCCGAAGTGCTGCGTGACGGTGCGTCGGCGCAATATGGATCGGATGCCATTTCCGGCGTGATCAATCTTATCCTCGATCGTTCGGTCGGCACCCGCGCACAGGCGACGGCGGGGATGACCACCGAAGGCGATGGCGAATTCTGGGAAGCGAGTGTTTCTTCGGGTTTTGCTATCGGTGATGACGGTGTGCTGCGGGTGACAGCATCGATCCAGGACCGCAACGGCACGGATCGGTCGCGGCCCGATACGCGGCAACAATATTTCGGAACCAATGCAGCGGGCAGGCCCGTTGCAATTTCGGGCAATTTCGGATCGGGCACCGGCCTTACCCCGTCGAACGGCGCTCTTGATCCGCGCGAGGCGACGATTGACCGTCAGGTCTTCCGCTTCGGCGATCAGCCGAGCACCAACCGGCAATTGTTCGTGAACTTCGCCGCGCCTGCCGCCGACAATGTCGAGGTCTATGCCTTCGGCGGTTACAACCGGCTTGATGGCGACATCGAGTATTTCTTCCGCCGTGCCGGTCAGAACCAAACGCTCCGCTCGCTCTATCCCGATGGCTATCGCCCGCGGCTAGACACGCGGATTGAAAACTTCTCGGCAGCGGTCGGCATACGCGGCGATGATCTGGCCGGGTTCGGTTGGGATCTGTCGAGCGTCTACGGGGTCAACACGCAGGATCTCGCCTACGAAAACAGCGTGAACGTCTCGCTCGGCGCAGCATCGCCGACGCGGTTCTACCGCTTGGGTTCGGATTTCTATCAGTGGACGAACAACCTTGACCTAACGCGCGAGATTGAAATTGGCGATGGAGCCCCGATCCAGATTGCGTTTGGCGCGGAATACCGTGAGGAAACCTATCGCCTTTTTTCGGGCGACATTGACGGCTTCCGCAACGGCAGCGTGCCGATCCTCGATGGCCCGGCAGCGGGCAGCCCCGCGCCCATAGGCGCACAGCCCGGCCCCACGGCAGGCCCCGATGACCGCGCTTCGCTTAGTCGCAACAGCGTTGCGGTCTATGGTGAGGTCCAGAAGGAATTCTTCGGGCGCCTTCTGCTTCAGGGTGCCGTTCGTCATGAGCACTATTCGGACTTTGGCGACACCACCAACTACAAGCTGGCCGGGCGGTTAGAGCTGTTCGGCGGCTTTGCAGCGCGAGCATCCTATAACACCGCCTTTCGCGCACCGGCGCTGGCGCAGTCCGGCTATAACGCATCGAACACTCTGATCATCAACGGACAGCAGGCGATCGTCCGGGTCGCTGCCGTCGACAGCGCCGCAGGTCGTCTAGCGGGCGCGACAGATTTGAAAGCCGAGACGTCACGTAATGTTTCTGCCGGTCTGACATTTGAAAGCGGCGGTCTGACCGCCACACTCGATGCCTATCGCATCAAAGTAGACGACCGCATCGCGATTTCCTCGACCTTTCAGGATGCGCGCCTGACGAACTTCCTGGCAGCCAATGGTCAAGCCGGGTTTGGCGCCTTGTCCTTCCTCACCAATGCGGTCGACACCACGACAGAGGGCGTCGATCTGGTGATCAACTACCGGCATCGCTTCGATGATGGCGGCACCTTTTCAGGCACACTGGCTGGCAATTACAACACCACCAGTTTCGACCGCATCGCTGGCACCCCGGCGCCGCTCGCCGCGCTCGGGATCACGACGCCGCTGTTCGATTTGACGCAGCAATTGCGCTTTTCCGACAGCTTGCCGCAAGATAAAGTCGTACTTGATCTGAACTATGCTCGGGGACCGTTCAGCGTTTCGTTGACCAATACCCGTTACGGAAAGGTCTCGACCGTCGCTCTCACCAATCGCACGCCGGCACAGATCAATGCGCTGGTTCCCGGGTATGTTGTGCAGCTTGTCCCGGTTGGGACCGCGGGGAACGCCGACATCGTCCAGACGTTCGGCGCGGATATTGTTACCGACATCGAACTGGGCTGGCAGGTGTCGCCAGCGCTTCGCGTCAGCATCGGTGCACAGAACCTTTTCGATGTGTATCCTGACGAGAACATCGCCTCCACAGTCGCCAGTGTGGCGGCGGGCACGAACGGGGCGGACAACGCCGGCACGCAGCCTTACAACGCAATCGCCCCTTATGGTTTCAACGGCCGGACTGTGTTTGTGCGAACCGGCTTCACATTCTGATCCTTCGCCGGCGATGCTGGATGCGGCGCACGGTTCGTCGGCGCCAGTGCAGAAGTCCGGTGAGAAAAAGACCCAAGGGTACGAAGCCTGCGATGATGGCAAGCACGCGAGTAAATGTGCCTGCGATCGATCCATCATGCAGGCTCCGGATCCATTTCGCTGTCTGGACCGAAGCATTGCCATCGCGCAGGTCGTAGATGGCGAGCACGTTGCCATTGTACTGGTCGACGTAAACATAGCTGCCGGGAAACCGTGGATGGGGGTCGCCTGGCACCTGAACTCGGACCCGGATGGGCGCTGATCCGCCGACAGGGACGTCGATGAAAGCCAACCGGCTTCCTGGTAGCAACTTCTCGGCAGCAGAGAGGGCTACCGCGATCGGAATTTGCTTTCCAGCTGATGCTGCGGAGCGCGGCGACGGCGGTTCTTGCGGGGCTGCGATGAACGCAGTCAGCAATTGGGTTTTTACGGTTGGCAGCGCTAGTAGTATTCCGGTTGCCACTAACACGATTAGGACGCCCGCGCCCCAGACGCCTGACAGCTTGTGAATGTCACGCAACCGCCGGATGCTCACCGCACTGCGTTTGAACGCCAGCGCCTTTCGCCAACTTCCCCGCGGCCACCAGAGCCACAAACCGAGCAACATAAGCGCCAGCATCGCAAAGCCTGCCCAGCCAAGAATTTGCGCACCGGTCTCGCCCAGGAGCAGCTCCATATGGACCTGGTAAAGCCAGCTCATCAGATATCCGCCCCAAGGTTCCGACCGCACGATCTCGGAGCCATCGGCCGAAAACCATACCATTTCGCGCTTGGGATGAAGCCCGCGACCGTCAGGTGGATAATATCGTGCCGGGATCGGACCGCCTTGTCCTGTGACCTCGAATGACCAGCGGCCATTCGGCGCTGGCCAGCGCGCCTGCCCTGTTGCAAGCGCGGTCTGCCAGACGCCGGAATGCCATCCCGGCGCGGGCATTTTTGTCGATGGGGCGACCTCGCTGTGCAGGGCCGCATCGATATCGATGTAATAGACGAGCGCCGACCCCGTCACGCCGACGACCGCGAAAATGGCGCCGAGCCCGAGCCCCAGCCACAGATGCAGGCGACGCAGCAAGGTGCGATAGGAAGAACGGCGAGGGATCATACTCAGGTTACTCGAACCCGCTCGCCTCGGTCGCAAATGCACGCCCAAGGTAGGAATTCTCACGTATCAACTCTACTTTAGACGCCGCCTGCCAGATAGCGATGCTTTGTATTCAGATTAAAGCTTTATGACCATACCGATTGCGCGGCTTTTGAGGAGATGCCGCCATTCGCAAATCCACCCAC
>DAIQNP010000071.1:0-10434 GCA_036788335.1 Erythrobacter sp. | reverse complement strand
TGGCCCAATCGGGTTCCTCCATGGTCTGCCACAGGCGGAACGCCTTCAGCCGCCATTCGAGCATCCATTCGGGCTCGTTCTTCTTGGCGCTGATGAAGCGGACGGTGTCTTCGGTCAGGCCCTTTTCCGCGAACTCGGTTTCGATGTCGGACGACCAGCCATGCTCGTAATCGGCGGCGCGGGCGGCGGCTTCGCGTGCCTCGACATCCGTTTCGGGTGCTTCAGGACGGGTCTGAAGGTCGGTCACATCGTTCATGCCTGGATTTCCTCGATGAGGGGGAGGGGACGCGCCACCGGCGGGGTGCGCAATTGGGCAAGGGAAATCCCCGCCAGCGCGCCCCGCAGCGCGTCGTTGATAAGCGGCCAGTGCGCACGCATGTTGCAGGCGGCCTCGAAATCGCAGGCCGTGTGGTCGACGCAGGAGGTCAGCGCGATCTTGCCTTCGATCGCCTCGACGATGTCGGCCACCGTGATCGCTGCCGCCGGACGCGCGAGCTGCAAGCCGCCATGAGCGCCCCGCACCGAACGCAGCAGGCCCGCCGCCGTAAGTTTCGACACCAACCTTTGAACGGTCGGCACCGGAAGGCCGGTTTCATGCGCCAGTTCGGCCGCGCTTATGCGTCCGCGCTTCCCGTTGTCGGCAACGACAAGCGATGCCGAACCGCAGTGTGTCGCGGCCTGGCACATCGTTATGACGGCATAATCGGCAAGGTTTGACAGGCGCATTTGCAACTCGTTCGCAATTCGGACGGATTCGATCCGAATTCCAAATAGGAGCAGAACGCTCGGATTACAATCGCAAACCGTTGAACCTGCGGTTTGGGATTCAGTCGCGCTCCTCGGCGACGTCACGCCGTAACAGTTCCGCCGCGTCGCCGTGGCCATAGGGGTTGAGCGTGTCGCTGAAGATCGTGTGCGCCCGCAATTGCCGGGGCGTGCGCCCGGTGTAGCGGCGGATATCGCGGATCAGGTGGGCCTGGTCGAAATAGACGGTCAGCGCCTCGTCTCGCAACTGATCGGGCAGGGTCGGGTTGCTGAGCAGCATCGCCGCACGGATGGCGCGATGGCGCTTGAGCACTTGCGCCGGGGGCACGCCGAAATAGCGCCGCGAAAGCCGCTGGAGCTGGCGCGGAGAAATGCCAACGGCCGCCTGCAACTCGGCCAGCGGCGGATCGAACCCGCTGACCAGCCACCTCGTCATCCGGTCAATCAGCCGCTGATGTTCATCCGGGACAGGATGGGGTGCGAATGTGAGCACTTCACCCAGGACCAGACCGAGCGCGCTGGGTTCGATGCTACCCTTACAACAGGCCGCGACCGCGTCTTCCAGCCGGGCGACCGCGTCCAACCCCAGCACCTCGGCAGCAGGCAGCACCCGGTCGTGCACCTCGTCCACCGGAAGGCCGGCGAGCGCGAGCCAGCCCTGCGGTGTAAGCGAGGCGCCGACCATGGTCACCGGCCCGGATATCTCGCAGGCGGCGTAGCCCAGCTGCGGGGCATTGATCATGATCGGACCAACGGCGGTTCCGATGCCGTCGGGATAGTGCATCGCCAGCGAGCCGGAGACGAACAGCATGACCTGCGCCGAATAGGCGGGCATGATTTCATCGATCCGCACCGCCTGAGTCTGCAACACATAGAACGTGTTGACCTGCTCGGCCAGGTGCGCCGGCGGCGCAATCATTTCGTACTGGAACGACACCAACTGCTGCTCCGCCCCGGAGCCCCCCTGTTGTTCTTGTTAGCGGACCCTAACTTTGGCGCTGGCTTGCTATCCATTGCGCCACATTCTCTTCCATCACCGACAGCGGCACGGGACCACTTGTCAGGATGATGTCGTGAAACTCGCGAATATCGAACTCGGTTCCCAGCGCGTCCCGCGCCCGTTCACGCAGCTCCATGATCTTGAGCTTGCCGATCATATAGGCAGTCGCCTGCCCGGGATAGACGACATAACGCTCGATCGCTTTCTGAATGTCACCTTCCGGGTTGGGTGTGTTGTCGGCGAGATACTGGATCGCCTCTTCGCGGCTCCAGCGCTTGTGGTGGATGCCGGTGTCGACAACCAGCCGCGCCGCACGCCACAGCTCCATGCCGAGCCGCCCGAAATCCGAATAGGGATCGGTATAGAAGCCCATGTCCTTGCCCAGCACCTCGGTATAGAGGCCCCAGCCTTCGGAATAGGCGGTCACCCCGCCGAACCGCCGGAACGCGGGCAATCCGCCCAGCTGGGTCTGGATCGACAGCTGGAGGTGGTGCCCCGGCAGGCCTTCGTGATAGGCCAAAGCCTCAAGCTCGTTCCTCGACATGTCGTTGAGGTTGTAGAGGTTGACGTAGTAAATGCCGGGCCGCGAGCCGTCGGGCGCGGGGCGCGAGTAAAAAGCTTTGCCAGCGCTCTTTTCGCGGAACGCCTCCACCGCGCGGATTTCCAGCGGGTCAGTGGGCAGCGTGTTGAAGAATGCGGGCAGCTTTTCGGTCATCGCGGCGAGGTACACATCCGCTTCGGCCAGATAATCCTCGCGGCTGGTGTGATAGAAGCGCGGATCGGACCGGGTGTAGGCGAAAAAGTCCTGCAGATCGCCGCTGAAGCCGACGGTCTGCATGATCCCGCGCATCTCGCCATGAATACGCTCGACCTCGCGCAGGCCGATACCGTGGATTTCGTCGGCGGTCAGGTCGGTGGTGGTGTAGTTGGCGAGCAGCGCGCTGTAATATTTGTCGCCTTCAGGAAAACGCCAGACGCCGTCATCGGTCGGGGCGATCGCCCGCTGGCGCTCCATTTCGGCGAGCAGGCGCTGGTAGGCGGGGACTGCAGATTCCCACCACTCGTCCCTGGCCGCTCCGTTGATCCCGGCCTTGGTAGCCGCATCGAGCTCGAGCTTGTCGAGCTTGCCTGCCAGATCGGCGAGCACCGCATTGCTGTCGCCTGCTTCGAGCAAATTCTGAATGTCGGAGATCACATAGGGATAGACCCATTGGGGCGGCATCACGCCCATCTCAGCCCGCTCACGCGATTCGGCGATCAGCGCATCGAGCTGCGGGCCCATGCCATTGATCCGCTCGACATAGGCGAGCGCTTCGGCCTGGTCAGCGACACGGTGGGTGCCGATCAGGAAGGCCGGCATCCGGCTCTGCGCGCCGTTCATCTGGTCGAAGATGTAACGGTAATCGCGATAGGGCTGGAGCGAGGTGCGGCGCGCGGCCATCGATTCGAACAAGCGATACGACAACGCCTGTTGCTCCGGCAGGGTGGCCGGATCGAACTGCGCGCGCATTGCGGCCAGCGTTTGCTGGAGCAGCGCCAATTCGCGTTGATCGGCCTCTTCCGAAGGGTCGTCCCACTTGCCGTAATCCTCGTCACGGATCCCGCGTGAGGCCTTGGATTGCGGCGACATCGCCAGCCCGGCCGCGTCGTAGGCCTCGAACAGCGCATCAATACTGGCAGCTGGCGCATTCGCCTCGATTTCGCTCTGCGCGATGGCAGGAGCGGCGATGCCGAGCGGGAGTGCTGCCGAAGCCAGCAGAAGGGAAGCAGAGCGGATGAACGATGTCACGGGCTATCCTGTTTGCGAATGTCGGGAAGCGCTTAGCCTAGTCCCGCCCGGCCGCGATTGGTAGCGTGTTGCCGTACCGAGGTCGCACATTGCGACAAGCCGCTGGAAGGCTCAAGGGCCGGCACGATGCGTCCGGACCTGCCGGGAATGGCACCAAGCTGCTCAGAACCGGCCAAAAAAAGGGCGGCACCCCATAAGGAGTGCCGCCCATTTGAGTTGAGGAACTCTTTGCATCACTGCTCCGAGCCCTTCGGGTCGCAGGAACGCCTTTATGGGCAATTGCGCGGCACGAATTGTATGCAAACGACAAGACCAACCACCGGCCCTTGCAAAGCACCCGACAAGTCTTTGATGGCTGAAAACAACCCTATGAAACATCTACGAATAGATAAAGTTTCGCAGGAACCGGCTCGACACGCCCGGCGTGCTGCCATAACCCGCTTTTCCATGCTGTTCCGCCTGCTCAAGCCCGCCCTCTTCACGCTCGATCCCGAAACCGGGCACCGACTCGCGATCAATGCGCTGAAGGCGCTGCCGCGCCGTGCGCCGATGCCGCTGCCGCGCACACTGGCGGTTGAGGTGGCGGGGCTGTCCTTTCCCAACCCGGTCGGCGTTGCGGCCGGGTTCGACAAGGATGCCGAGGTGCCCGATGCGCTGCTCGATCTCGGTTTCGGCTTTACCGAGGTGGGATCGATCACGCCGCTGCCGCAGGCGGGCAACCCCAAGCCGCGCCTGTTCCGGCTGGTGGAGGACGATGCGGTGATCAACCGCATGGGGTTCAACAATGCCGGCGGCGCGGCGGCGCGCGAACGACTGAAGGCGCGCGCCGGGCGGCCGGGCATTGTCGGAGTCAATATCGGGGCCAACAAGGAGTCCGACGACCGCATCGCGGATTACGCGGCGATGGCGCGGATGCTGGCCCCTCATGCGAGCTACCTTGCGGTCAATGTTTCCAGTCCGAACACTCCCGGCCTGCGCGCCTTGCAGGACGAGGGCGCGCTGACCGCACTGATCGACGCGGTGATCACGGCCCGGGCGGAGGCGGGGTTGGCCGTCCCGCCGCCGATCATGTTGAAAGTCGCGCCCGACCTCGAACCAGCCGACATCGACGCCATCGCCCGGATCGCGCTGGACAAGAGGTTGGCGGCGCTGATCGTGTCGAACACCACCATCAGCCGCCCCCCAGCGCTGCGCTCGCACCATGCAGGCGAGACAGGCGGGCTGTCGGGCGCGCCCTTGCGGACACTCGCCAACCAGCGCTTGCGCGATTTCCGCAAGGCCACCGGCGGGGCGATCCCGCTGGTCGGGGTGGGCGGCATCGCGACCGCCGAACACGCCTGGGAACGCATCCGCGCAGGGGCCAGCCTGGTGCAGCTCTATTCGGGACTCGTGTATGCCGGGCCGGGGCTGGGCGCGACCATCGTGCGCGGGCTGGAACGGCTGATGCGGCGCGATGGCTTTGCCACCATTGCCGAAGCAGTGGGAAGCGAATAGCAAGGCGTTCATGCGCCTCTCCCGCCTGATCGCCGCGCCCCTCGCGCTGGCTGCCGCCCTGACGCTCTCCGCCTGCGCCGTCTCAACCGCGCCGGAAGGGCTTGCCCCGACCAGTACAGCGTCGGACACGCTATCCAGCACGCCTGCCAGTTCCGGGACCGGAGCGATCAGCAGTGCCGATCCGCGCGCGACCGCAGCGGGCGAGGCGATGCTTGCAGTGGGCGGGTCGGCCACCGATGCGGCGATCGCGGTGATGCTGGCGCTGACCGTGGTCGAGCCGCAAAGCTCCGGCATCGGCGGCGGCGGATTCATGGTGCAGGCCAGCGGCGCGGACGGCGCGATCACCACCATCGACGGGCGCGAAACAGCCCCGGCAAGCGCCACGTCCACCCGCTTCATCGGCCCCGACGGCAAGCTGCTGGGGCGCGACCAGCGGGTATATTCGGGGCTGAGCGTCGGCGTGCCCGGCAATGTCGCTCTGGCGGCAAAGGCGCATGGCCAATTCGGCAAGCTGCCCTGGGCCAGGCTGTTCGAGCCGGCCATTGCGCTGGCCCGCGACGGGTTCATGGTGAACCGGCGGCTGCACGAATCGCTCGCAGGCAATCTCGATCGGGCGGGCAAGACTCCGGCTGCACGCGCAACGTTCTACGACGCGGACGGCGAGCCGATTGCGATTGGCGCGACGATCAAGGTCCCGGCGCTGGCCGGTTCGCTCGCGGCGCTTGCCAAGGCCGGGCCGGACGCGATGTACGGCAGCGCCGCTGCTGCCGAACTGGCCGCCTATGTCGCGGGCGAAACCCCGCAGGATGGCACAATGACCAACGCCGATGTCGCCGCCTATGCTGCCAAGGCCCGCGATCCGGTTTGCGCCCGCTACCGGGTGTACCGCGTGTGCGGCATGGGGCCGCCATCGTCGGGCGGGGTTGCCGTCGCGCAGATGCTCGGGCAGCTCGAAAGGTTCGACCTTGGGGCGCTCGGTCCCGACAGCGCGCAGTTCTGGCACCTGTTCCTCGAAAGCCAGCGGATCGCCTATGCTGACCGTGAGCTTTATCTGGCCGATGCTGATTTCGTGTCGGTCCCGGTCGCGGGGCTGGTCGATCCTGCCTACATCGCGCAGCGTTCGGCGCTGATCGATCCGGCGGGCACGCTGGCAAAGGTCGAGGCGGGAACGCCTGCCGGAGCGCCGCTCGCCCGCGGTGTCGGATTGCACGAGCCGGAGAACGGCACAACCCACTTCGCCGTAACCGATGCGGCTGGCAATGCGGTGTCCTATACCTCGACAGTCGAAGGCGCCTTCGGATCGGGGCTGTATTGGGGCGGGTTCTACCTCAACAACGAACTGACTGATTTCACCCTGACGCCAGAGGAGGATGGCAAGCCCGTCGCCAACCGGGTCGAGGGGGGCAAGCGCCCGCGTTCGTCGATGGCGCCGACCATCGTGTTCGGCCCGGATGGCCAGGTGCTGCTGGTAATCGGCGCGGCCGGCGGGCCGACGATCCCGGTGCAGGTCGCCCGTTCGATCATCGGAGTGGTCGATTTCGGCCTTTCCGCCCAGGACGCGCTGGGCCTGCCGTTCATCATGGCGTTCGGCGACGCCGCCTTCATCGAAGAAGGCACCGCGCTGATCGCGATGCAGGACGAATTGAAAGCCCTCGGCCACACCGCGATCCGTACCGGCGCGCCGCCGCTCAAGGCCAATGCGCTGCTGCGCCGTCCCGATGGCAGCTGGGAAGTCGCCATCGACCCCCGGCTCGCGGGCAAGCTCGACTACCGGTAGGTTTTGCGCGGCCAAAGCCCCGCTCCCGCTTGCCGCTACGGCGATGGGCTTCTAATCTCGTGATCCGCGGGGCCGCCCCAGAGCCCCGGTTGCGTCTATCCGAAGGGATCAGGAGCCTTTGCCAGTGCACGCCTCCAACTTGCCCAGTTCCGCGCAGAACGTCGCCCGGCCAGGCGACGACCCGCTGTTGCAAGACATCGACACCGCCCGCAATCTAGTCGAATTGTTCTTGAAGCGCGCCGATGCCGGCGGCGACGCGCCGTTCCTTGGGCGCAAGGCGGATGGGCAGTGGATCACCCAAAGCTGGCGCGAGGTTGCCGAGCAGGTGTGCCTGCTGGCCGAAAGCCTGCGCCGGATCGGGCTCGAGGAAGGCGACCGGGTCGCGCTGATCTCGGAAAACCGCCCCGAATGGTGCATCGCCGACCTCGCGATCATGGCAGCCGGGTGCATCACCGTCCCGACCTACACCACCAACACCCGGCGCGATCATGCCCACATCCTCGACAATTCCGGCGCGCGCGCGGTGTTCGTGTCGGACAGCAAGCTGCTCGCCCCGGTGGTCGGCGCAATCGGAGAGACCGGGCTGGTCGAACACCTGATCGGGATCGAGAACCTGAAGCGCCAGCAATCGGGCAGCTTTGAATATCACCACTGGGACGCGCTGATGACCGGCGACGCCGCCGCCGCGCGCGCTGCGGTCGACGCGCGAATCGCACTGATCGACCGGTCGGAAACCGCCTGTCTGATCTACACCAGCGGAACCGGCGGAGCGCCGCGCGGGGTGATGCAGCACCACGGCGCGATCCTGTGCAATGTCGCGGGCGCGGCGGAGGTCCTGATCAATGATTTCGGGGTGGAGCAGGAACGCTTCCTGTCCTTCCTTCCGCTCAGCCACGCCTACGAACACAGCGGCGGGCAATTCCTGCCGATCGGGGTAGGGGCGGAAATCTTCTATTCCGAAGGGCTGGAGAAGCTCGCCAGCAATATCGAGGAGACCCGCCCGACGCTGATGGTGGTGGTCCCGCGCCTGTTCGAGGTGCTGCGCACCCGGATCATGAAACAGGTCGAAAAGCAGGGGCGGCTCGCCAATTTCATGATGGGGAGCGCGCTCAGGATTTCCGAGCACTCCAAGGAGGGCCGCAAGCGGCTGCGCGACCGGCCGCTCGACCTGCTGGTCGAACGCACGCTGCGCCCCAAGATCCGCGCCCGGTTCGGCGGGCGGATCAAGGCGATGGTGTCGGGCGGGGCGCCGCTCAATCCCGATGTCGGCAATTTCTTCGACGCGATGGGCCTCACCATGCTGCAAGGCTACGGCCAGACCGAAGCCGGGCCGGTGATCAGCTGCAACCGGCCCAAGGTCGGCCTCAAGATGGACACCGTCGGCCCGCCGCTGCGCGGGGTAGAGGTCCGCGTCGCCGAGGATGGCGAGCTGCTGGTGCGCGGCGAGCTGGTGATGCACGGCTATTGGCAGAACCCGGCCGAAACCGCGCGCACGCTGAAGATCGATCCCGATGATCCGACCGGCCTGCCATGGCTCCACACCGGCGATATCGGCCATTTCGACCACAAGGGCCGGATCAAGATCACCGACCGCAAGAAGGACATGATCGTCAACGACAAGGGCGACAATATCGCGCCCCAGAAGGTCGAGGGGATGCTGACGCTCCAGCCCGAAATCGCCCAGGCGATGGTGAGCGGGGACAAGCGGCCCTATGTCGTCGGGCTGATCGTGCCCGACGCCGAATGGGCGCTCGAATGGGCGCGCGCCAATGGCGAGAAGTTCGACCTGAAGGCCTTGCAGGAACTCCCCGTCTTCAAGAATGCGGTGCGCGCGGCGGTCGACCGCACCAATGCCGACCTGTCGGTGACCGAAAAGGTCCGGCAATTCGCCTTCGCCGACGAGGCCTTCACGATCGAGAACGAGGAAATGACCCCGAGCATGAAAATCCGCCGTCACAAGATTCGTGAGCGGTATCAGGGGCGGATTGACGGGCTCTATCGGGGGTGAGAGCGAACCGGTGGCGACCCGGCACCTTACCTGACCCGGTCGGCGGCATGGCGAGGCGCGAAGGACACGCCGCGTAATAATCTTGCAAAGTTGACAGAGTTGACACCCTGTCAAGCACCCCCCGGCGCAAATTGATCAAGAATATCATTGCGTTGTTCCGAAAAACCGAAGTTGACGATTTCGCGGTCGGGCCCCCCCGCCCAATCCGGGGCTGCTGCGCTGATGCGCGCGCTGATCACGATGGGAAAGAGCCGATCACGGCCTTACCGCAGCCGCGCCCTGTAGGAAAATGAGGCGAGCGCGGGCGTGATGGCGATCAGGGCCGCGCGCTGCTTTGGTTTACCCTGGGAATGAAAATCAGGCGGCACAAGATCCGCGAGTGACATCAGGCGCGGATTGATGGGTCCTATCGAGATTAGTTAGCGGAAAGGTATTTGGCTAATGCCTCACGCACTAGTTGTGATTCTGAGCAATCGCGCCTCTGCCTTTCGGCATCAAACTCCGCATAAAGCTTTTCGCTTAGGTATCCAACCACACGACGCCCCCTTGTTGCGCCAACCGCCTTGGACATGCCGCTATCCCTTCAAAACAACGTTTGACTGACTCAATATGAGTCACTATGAGTCATATTGTTTTTTGGCGGGGGATCGCAATGGCATTGTTCCCAGATGCACTTGCCGGCGGTTTAGCTGGGGCAATTTTTACCCAGGCTTTCACTTTTGCAAGGCAGCATTTTCAAGACAAAAAAGACGAACGAGATGAGATTTCGGCTCTCTCCCGCGCGCTAATCCAAGACATCGAAGCGTTAATCGAGAGTTTGGAAAGTTTATATGCGGACGCTTCAGATTGTGTCGCAAAACAACTGGAAATAAAGCTTCGAGTTTTTAAGTATATCGAGCCAACTTCTTTTGCGAATAGATATAAATTAGAGAAAAAAATTAACGAAGAGGACTTCGCTAAGCTCTCGGGATTACAGTACGGACTTAAAGAAATCCGGGAGGCTAGCGAAGCCCTCATCCTTGACCCTCCTACCCAGCCAGCTAACGAGCATTGGTCGGAAGTGCAAAATTTCCTTGCAGAATTAACCCAAATGCGTACGAAACTCCGCACACTAGTGTAGGAGTTTTGCTTTGTGTGATGGGGCCTTTTCGCGAATTTCTGAAGGTGCGCTAATTCGAAATCATCGCCGGAATGAGGGCCTGCTCGCTTGTTGGATTTCAGAATACCGCAAGACTCAAGCAAATAATCCATCTTCGGGGGCGACCGGAGCGATCCGTCGACGTGTAGCGGGCGAACGGGCTCGAAAGAAAAAACAGCATATCCAACGGCTTTGGGGCATGTCCGGAGGATGAATCAGATGGCTTCAGCAGTTTTGCAATTGGTCCAAACTCCTCAATAAGGCACTTCCCCCCGCTCCCGCTGCGCCTTCGCCGCCGCTGTCCACCACGCCAAATCGTCCGCGAACCTCGGGAACTGCCGCTCTAGCGCCTTGCCGCCATCGCCGACCGGCTGGCCGCCTTCGTCCAGCGTCTCCTTCATCGGGCCGACCGCAAGGGTGCTGGAGGTCACCACCATCCCCATTTCACCCAGAATATCCCGCC
>DAIQNP010000070.1:0-10593 GCA_036788335.1 Erythrobacter sp. | reverse complement strand
GCCGCGCGCGTAGATATATTGCGCGATGTCGGAGCTTCCGACGAAGCTGATCGCGGCGATATCGGGGTGATCGAGGATCGCGTCGACCATTTCCTTGTCGCCGTGGACGACCTGCAACAACCCCTCGGGCGCGCCGGCTTCGAGGAACAGTTCGGCAAGGCGCACCGGCACCGAAGGATCGCGCTCCGAAGGCTTGAGGATGAAGGCATTGCCCGCAGCACACGCCATGCCGAACATCCACATCGGGATCATCGCGGGGAAGTTGAACGGGGTGATGCCGACCCCGATGCCAAGCGGCTGGCGCATCGAATAGACATCGATCCCCGGACCTGCGCCGTGGGTGTATTCGCCCTTAATGATCTGCGGCAAGCCGCAGGCATATTCGATCACTTCCAGCCCGCGCTGGATATCGCCCTTGGCATCGTCGATCACCTTGCCATGCTCGGACGAAAGCATTTCGGCGAGGCTCTGCATGTTGGCTTCGACCAACTGCTTGTAGGCGAACATAACCCGCGCACGGCGCTGCGGGTTGGTGGCGGCCCAGCCGGGTTGCACCTGCTTGGCGGTCTCCACCGCGCGGGCGAGCAGCGCGGCATCGCCGAGCGCAACCTCGGCCTGCACTTCGCCGGTCGAGGGGTTCCAGATGGCGTGCTTGCGGGCGGGCGGGGGGCTGTCGCCGACGATGAAGTGGTCGATCTGGCGCATGGGGCAATCTCCTGTCTCTGGCCTTCCCATGCCGAGCCATGCCGGTGTTGGCAAGGCCCCCGGTTCCTGTCGAAAGTGCTGGCGCAAAGGGGCAGGAGCGGGCAGGTTGCAGGGGTTGCGACGATCCGGGGCGCGGACCGGGCGAGCAGTTGGGCTGCACTGCAAGAGAGGATAGCTATGAGCAAGATGTTGGGCATGATCGGGGCCGGAGCCATCGGCCTCGCGGGAATCCTGACCTTGGTCGGAACCGCCACGCTGGCCCAGACGGCCGAGCCGATGGCGCCCGCCGACGCGCTTCCGATGGCCGATGACGGCATCTTCGTGCCCGGAAGCCTCGAACAGGTGGCGACCGGCTACATCTTCACCGAGGGTCCGGCGTGGGACGGGGAGCGGCTGATCTTCAGCGACATTCCCGGCGATGCCGTGTTCGTGATGACCCCCGGCGCCGCGCCCGAGACGCTTTACAATCCCTCCTCGCTTGCCAACGGCCACACCTTCGACCGCGAGGGACGCCTGCTCAATGCCGAACACGGCAGCGGGGAGATCACCCGCTGGACGCCTGAAGCCGGACGCCAGACCGTGGTGGCCGAGTATCAGGGCAAGCATCTGAGCAGCCCGAACGATCTGGTGGTGCGGCAATCGGACGGGATGATCTTCTTCACTGACCCACCCTATGGCCTCGCCAATCCCTATCAGGGCGTCAAGCGCGAGGCCGAGGTCGGCTTCAACGGGGTCTACGGCTTCGATGAAGCCACCGGGCGCATGGTGCTGATCGACGATGCGCTCGACCGGCCCAATGGCCTCGCCTTCTCGCCCGACGAGAGCGTGCTCTATGTCGGCGACACCGCGACCCAGACAGTCTGGGCCTATGACATCGCCGCCGATGGCACCGCCTCGGGCAAGCGCTTGCTCGCCGACCACAAGGCCGAGGGCAAGCAGGGCGCGGTCGACGGCGTGCGGGTCGATACCGAGGGGCGGGTCTATTCGACCTGCCCCGGCGGGCTGTGTGTGGTCGCCGCCGACGGGACGCTGCTCGCCCGGCTCGAGACCCCCAAGCGCGCCACCAACCTTGCCTGGGGCGGACCGGACCTGTCGGACCTGTATGTCACCGCGCTGTCCGACGTGTACCGGGTCACGACCCGCGCGCGCGGAACCGGATCATCGAGCATCCCTGCGCCGTAACGCTCACTCCGACGCAATCAGCGTGATCGCGGTCTGGCGGCCGTCGATATAGCGCACGCTGGTGCCGTCGAAGAAGGCGTCCTCCTCGGTGCGGAAATCCACCTTCTGGCCGCCCCATTCGGGCACTGCGGCGTAGGACGTGAGCTCGATCGACCAGGCAGTGTTGGCATGGATCGCTCCGGCCCCGCGCGGATCGCCCTTCTGGTTGTCCCAGAACCCGATCGCCGGACCCGCGCCGTGGCCGTGATTGCCGATCGGGTGGGTGTAGATCGACGGGTCGAGCCCCGCCGCGATCGCCTCGGCCCGCGCCTGTGACAGCACCGCATTCCCGCTCCGCCCGACTGCAAAGGCGCTGGTGAGATAGTCCTGCACCCGGTTGGAGTTCGCGAGCCCCTGCCGCAGCCCCGCCGGCGCCTCGGTCTCGCCGGGCTTCAGCACATAGGCAAGATGCTGGGTATCGGTGTTGAGCCGCAGGTAGGTGATCCCGAAATCGGTCCACAGCAGATCGCCCGGCTGGATCACTTGCGCGCCGTCGATCATGCCTTTCGCCCCCTGCCGCTGGATCGCGACCGAGGGGTGGAACCACGGATCGAGGCCCAGCCCCAGCAGCCGATCGCGATACCACCATTGCACGTCCTCGGCGGTGGTGACTCCGGGCGTGATGACCTGGCGGGAGAACGCCTCCCCGATCACCGCGTGGGCGATGCGCACAATGGTGGGGTAGAGTTCCATCTCCGCCGGGGTGCGGGTTTCGAGCCAGCGCACCGCCAGCCCCTCGCCGCTGACCACCCGGTCGTGCAGGTTCGCGGGCAGGGCGGCCATGAACAGGCCATGCTGGCTCAGCGTCATACCGTCGCCGAACTGGGTCAGGTCGGAGGTGTTGATCGCAATCCGTACCGGATCGCGCGCGGTGATCAGGTCGGCGACGGCCTGCCACTGGTCGGGCTGCGCGTCGGGGTCCCACGCGGGTTCGAACAGTCCGCCAAGACCGTACCGGCTGACGGTGAGCCGCTCGATCGGCTGGCCGTTGCCCGGATCGTGCAGGATCAGGATGGTCCGGCGGCGGGCATGCATGTTCTCGGCATCCAGCATCGAGGCGACCACCGGTTCCTCGAAGTACTCGCGCGCCACCAGCAGCCACAGGTCGATCCCCTCCTCGCGCATGATCGCCGGAATGATCGTGTCGAGCCGCTCGGCCAGGATGCGGTTTTCCAGTGCCGCCCGTTCGCGCGCTGGCAGGATCGCGGGCAGGGCGGGGTGGGCCGCCTCGGTCTCGCTCATCGCCAGCGGCTTGTCGGCCTGCGCGGCCTGCGCTCCGGCCGCCAGCAGCGTGACCATCATCGCACCAAACGCGTCGCGCCAAACCCTTGTCATCCCGGTCCCCTGTCCGCTTCCCATGCGACAGTGGCCCGCCCGGAGCGCGGGATCAAGCCTCCCCGTCATGCGCGCCGCAACCGCCGCGCCCCGAAGGCAAGGGCAGTCCCGGGCTAGCCGGACCGCTGCCGCCGCCTGCGCTTGTATGAGACACATGAGACACTGTTCAGGACCGGAAAACCGCCCGGCGCGTGTTCGCGGTGCCGGACGCGGCAAACGGTACGAACGGCGATGGCAGCGCGGCGGGACATGAACGCTGCGATGCCATTGTCAGGTCCGGCAGGAAAGCCGCCAGGGACAGCACGGCGAGCCGCCCCCATGAACAACGGTCATGCCGCCAGTCCGCAAGCGCGCTTGCCCTTTCCTGCGGTGCTGATCTCCTGCCATTGCAGGTCACCACAATAGCGCCACCCCAGCTGCCCGGCATCGTTGAGCGCGAACAGGTGCAGCCAGCGATTGTCGAACAGCGCGCGGACGGTGTCGTGGCGGGCCAGAATATCGGTCATCGCGGCAACCGGGGCTTCGATGCACACGCTCAGCCGCAGCGGCTCGTGCACCAGCGCGGTGCCATCATGGACGGACTGCCACGGCAGCACGGTGCGCAGCGTTCCGCCGTTGCCTTCGACCACGCCGATCCCGCCGACCACGTTATGGAGCAGTTTGTTGCCCCCTCCAAAGGCATCAGGAGCCACAGCGGAGCCATAATATTGCAGGCTGATCCAGCTGGCGACCACGACAGGGGCGGTCATGATCAACTCCAGCACGGCAAAGCTTTCGTCACCCTGCCAGTCATAATCATGCAGAAACGCACGGCCCGCGAACGACGTACCCCTGCTCCTCGCTCGCGGTGCGGCAAGGAAGGTATGGCACCCGGCCAGGGCCCATTCCGGCCGGATCTCCGCCCAATCGCGACTGCGCCGGGCAAGGTCGGCGCCGGTGCTGGCGCGGGGCAGGCGCAGGGCCCGTTCCCCTCGCGCCAAAACGCCTGCACGGGCCAGCCATCGCCGAGCCCGCGCCAGGTCAGCCGCATGGTCCGGCGAAGGGTGATCGGTGTCGTAGATGTGCACCTCGTCGCGGGTGGTATCGTGCAGCCCGGCCAGAAACAGGGTGGCATCGGGCACCGCGATCCCTTCGATCCGGTCCAACCCGCGCCGCACCGCCGGTTCGTTGAGCATTGCTGCGAGCAGCCGCGCATTCACTTCGCCCGAATATCCGCCGCAGGCACCGCAATGCAAGGCGCTGGCATGGGGGTTGTTTGCCACGTTCGCGCCGTGGCCGATCAGCAGCACCAGCGGGGCGAAATCATGCGTCAGCGACATCGCCCGCAGCACCGTTGCAGCCGTTGCGATGCGCTGGCGCAAACCCGTTGCGGAATCGATCGTCGGGACCGGGTCATTCGGCACGCCCGCAGACCGCAGCCCCAGTCCGTCGCGCACCAGCCTGCCGAGGTAAAGCGGCCCGGCCGCTTCGACAAAGGCGAAGGATGATACCGCCGCCAGCTTGAACCGCCCCCAGGCCCGTCTGGCCCGTGCGCCTGCGCGCAGGGCAAGTTCGCGCGGCGCATCCTCCGGCCCGCCCGAACGGCTCGCAAGTCCGGGATTGAGCAGCACCGGCAAGCGATGCTCGGCAACGTCAGAGCCGAAGGGCCGGTGTGCCGCAGCGATGCCGAAAAACCCGGCGAAACCCAGCGTGCGGATCGCCGGATCGAGAGTTTCGAGCGAGCGGCGGAACACTTCGGAACGCACATCGATGCAGAAGGCCGCTTGCAGCACCGGAGGCGGATCCGCAGCGTTGCTTGCTGCCTCAAGCAAGCTGCGGCCCAACTGGCGCTGCGCGGCGCGTTCGACAGCTTCTTGCAGGATCGCATCGACAGATTGGTCGCGACCGGGCGCCACCGGCTGGGCATGGGCCTCGATCACATCTGCCCATGCCGCCTCGATCTGATCGCGATACTGGGCGAACAGGGCATCTTCCCACATCAGGCGGATGCACAGGAAGTCGGTCGCGGTGGTGTCGCTCTCACCGGCCAGCTCGGCCTGCCACAGCCGGTAACGCCCCATCTGCCCCCACCCGCCCAGCGTGACCAGCAGGGCGTGGAAATAGCTCGGCACCGCCGGCGCGGTCAGCATCAGGCGCGCAGCACCGGCAGCCATCGCCTCGCCGGCGCTGTCGGGGGCATCGGCGACAAAGGCGGTGAAGCCTGTGAGACCGACGATTTCGGGGACAAGGTCGCGGCTGGCGACCGATTGCCAGGCACGGTAGGCATTGCGCCCCGGCGGCGCGGCCCACAGCGCCTGTCCCTGATCGCTCCAGCCGCCGGCCCAGGTGCCGAACCGTTCGGCGATGACGGCGGGCCAATCGATGCCGCTGGCCTGCGCCGCAAGATCGGCGATCGTCGGCAAAGCTGCGCGGCGCTGCCGGGCGGTTTGTGCCGCCCGCTTGAGTTCGGCCAGCGAACCGGGCCGCAGGGGCAAGGTGCTGGCGTCCAGCGCCGCGACCAGATCCGCGTCGGTCACCGTGCCGTCGGCGATCCGCTGCCAGTACCAGCTGCGCGGCATGGTGATGGCGCCGCAGCCGACGCGTTCCAGCAGCGCCCCGGCATGAGCCAGATCCTGCCCCGCCTGGCCGAGATAGGGATTGACCGCCACGCTCGCGGCAAGTGGCCACGCCGGCGGGATGGCGCGGGCCGCGCTGTCGGCCATTGCCGAGACCGCATCGGGCGCAAGCGTTTCGTGAATGGCGTCAAGCGGCATTGCCGTTTCTCCCGGATTGCGGATCATGGCCAGCGGCGCACCCGCCAGCCGCCAAGCAGCCGGTCGAACACGGCATTGGCATAAAGCCCGTTGGCAAGGTGGACGCGCAGCCCGGCGGCAGCCGGATGATGCGCCCACAGCGGGAACATCGCCTGCGCGACCGCGACCACCCCGAAACTCATCACGGCAAGCCCGATCAGCACCCATTCCAGCGGTCCCGGCGCAGGCGCGGCCGGCAGAACGCCGTCGAGCAGGCGTTGGGCTAGCGCATGCAGCGCGAAATAGCCGAGCGACGCGGCCAGCGAATAGGCTGCCATGCGCCGCATCAGCATCTGCGGCGCCGCCCCTGCCAGCCCCTGCGCCAGCAGGTAGGCCACGCCGAAGATCAGGATCGCCCCCACGGCATAGGACTGGGCCGATTGGCCATCGGAGCCGAACAGCGCAGCGAGCGCCGCATAGATCGCGATCGCGGCAAGGAAGGCCATCGTGACGGCCCTGGCATCCGGGACGGCAACCGGGCCGGGCCGACGGATGGCGGCAATCCGCTCGACCGCGCCGCCCGATGCCAGAAAGCTGTGCGCCTTGTAGAGCGAATGGGTCAGGATATGCAGCAGCGCCAGCGGGAACAGTGCCAGCCCGCACTGCATGATCATGAACCCCATCTGCGCGACGGTCGACCACGCCAGCGATGTCTTGACCGCAGGCTGGGTCAGCATCACCAGGCCCCCGAACAAGGCCGTGAAACCGCCCACCACCGCCAACGCCGCCAGCACCGCAGGCGACAGCAGCATGACATCGGCAAAGCGGATCAGCAGGAACCCGCCGGCATTGATGATCCCGGCATGCAGCAAGGCCGAGACCGGGGTGGGTGCCTCCATCACTTCGGTCAGCCAGCCATGCAGCGGAAACTGGGCCGATTTGATCACCGCGGCCAGCGCCAGCAGCAGCGCGGGAACCGGGGCATGACCCGTCGCATCGCCCGACCGCGCGGCAGCGAGAATGGCAGCGACATCGCCCGTCCCATAGGCCAGGAACAAAGCGGCCGCGGCGCCCGCGAAAGCGAGGTCGGACAACCGCGCTGTCACGAATTCCTTGTGGGCAGCGCGGCGCGCTGCGGCGCGGGCGGGGTAGAACAGCAGCAAGCGGTTGAGACAGATGCTCGTGGCAATCCACGCGCCGAGCAAATGCAGCAGGTTGCCGCCGCACGCAAACAGCACGACGCTGACCAGCGCGAAGGCGAGCCATGCCTGAAACTGGGCGCGGCGCGGCTCTTCGGCCAGGTAGGTGCGCGCATAGCGCAACACGATCCAGCCCACGAACGCCACCAACACCACCACCGGCAGGCTCACCGCGTCGAGGCGGACCGTGATGCCCAGACCCTTCCATACCCGGATCTCGCGATGCACCGGGCCGCCTGTCACCAGATCACCCAGGGCGATCCCTCCCACGGCCAGCAGCCCCAGCATCCCGAGCTCGAGCGCGATCCCGGTCGATCGTGCGTGCCGATCTCCAGCGATCAATGAAACGAGGCCGAGCGCAAGCAAGGCCATCGCGGCCAACAGCAGGATCAGGGACAGGGTCATGGGGGTTTTTCCGTCGTCTTGGTCCACCTTCGGCGGGCGGCGACGATCAGATAGCGAAGCCACCAGATCGGAAGAAATTCAAAGAAAGAACGATTCCGTTCTGATTTTACGAATCAAGACATGGCAGCGATCTTGAGCAGTTGTTCGACCAGCGGATGCGGGAACCGGCGCGACTGGGTCATGGCGTAGAAGCTTTCGGTCAGGCCCGGAATGGTGATCAGGTGATGCAGCATCGCCGAATCCAGTTCGTCGCGCACCACGATCGGCGGGACCAGTCCGATGCCGGTTCCCGTTCTCAGCAGCAGCCGCAGCATCGCCATGTCATCGGCTTCGGCCACCACGTTGGGCAGGATTCCCAGGCGATCGACCAGCAGGTCGAAATCCGCGCGCACGCCGCTGTCCTTGGCCGGCAGCACCAGCCGGGAACTGATCAGCAGATCGCGCAGCGACGCGTTGGACGGGTCAAGCGGATCGGGCCCGACCAGCGACACTGGGGCCTGCCCCACCAGATGCGCAACCCAGTTCGTGCCGCTGTCGCGAAACGGCAGCCGGTTGGTCAGCAGCACATCGAGTTCATGGGCTTCGAGCGCCTTGACCAGATTGCTGAGCGCTCCCGACCGGATCACGAGATGGACATCCTCGCGTCCCATCATCGGCGCCAGAAAGCGGATCTGGAAATTGCGCGACAGGGTCGACAATGCGCCGACACGCAGATGACGCCGGGCATGAGCGCTGCCCCCGGCGAAGGTCGCCATCATCTCGTCCGCGGTCGCAAACAGGCTGTCCGCGTAATTCAGTGCAACCCGGCCCGATTCCGTCAGTTCGAGCCGCCTGCCCCGGCGTTCGAACAGTTCGTGACCCATGCTTTGCTCAAGCAGACGGATCTGGGTCGACAGCGCCGATTGCGACACATTGAGCCGGCGTGCGGCGTTGGTGAGATTGCCCTCGTGAGCAACCGCATGGAAATAGCGCAGATGCTTGAAATTGACGTGCATGGTCCGTGCGTCTCTTCATTGTTCTGCAAATGCAAACGATCTCGCCGACATATTGAATTTTTCTTGTGTCGGCAATCGCTCTAGCTCCGTGCGGGAAGACCAGCGCAAGGGCCAATTTCATGCTTGAGAACTCCCCTCTGCCCGGATCGGGCTCCGACAATCCGGCATATGTCAAACCCCCACGCACCCCGCTCAAGCTGGTCGGCGCGACGCTCACGCTGGCCGCGCCGAACACCCCGGTGCCCGCCGACTGGCTGCCGCCGATCACCGCGCTGCTCGAATGGCTGGACATCCGGGTCGAACCAGCGCCGCCGCGCGCGGGACAGGGCCTGAGAGAGGTCGTCGATTGGGCGCGGGGGGAACCGCCTGAGTCAACAGCCCCGCTGTTTGCCCCCTGGCAGGGGTGGTCGCCGCTTCAGCACCAGCAACGCGAGGCCCCCTTCCTGCCGGGCAGCGCCTGGGCAGGCAGCTACATGTTCGATCACGGCAGGGGCCAGTCGCCGAACGGCGCGCGGCTTGACGTGTTGCTGATGTCCCCCCACCCGCACACCGGCCTGACAGACGGCGAGGGCGACGCGCAGGTGCCCAGGCTGGCCGTGCTGGAGAGAATGATCGGGGCCGCGCGGTCCGAGGCCCGCCAAAAGGTGGCGGTCATCGTCCATGCGCGCAGCCGCAACGCTGCCGTGGGGCAAGTGCTGCGTGCCCGGCGGTCACTCACCCGCGACGAGACCGAAGTCGATATCGTGGCGATCGAAGAGGCGCTGATCCAGTTGATGCGCAACCCGCGCCATTGGGACGCAATCATCGTGATGCCGGGACTGCGCAGTGTCGTCTTTGCCATGCTGGCCGAAGCAGGCGAAATGTCAGGCCCGTGCCCGATGCTCTGGCATGGACGCGGCTTGACCGCCATCGGTGCCGAGGTGCTGGCAAGCCGTTCGGTCCCGCTGCCGCTCGATGCCTCGCTTCTGATCCAGTCGCTTGTCCTTGCGGCGCGCAATGACGGACTGCTTCAGGCAGCCCGGCGGCTGTATCACGCCGCTGCCCGATTGTGGCTGCGCGGGGTGGTCACGCCGGGCCGACATTCGGCCGCGCCCTATGCAAGCCAGGTCACCGATGCGGAATTCATCGACCTGATCTGCAAGGGGGCGGGCGTCAGCGGGCGGAGCGTGGCCGATTGGCGCGCCCTTGGCCCGGTCGGCACGCCGGCAGCCACAGGCAGGCCGCTCAAGCTGCGGCTCGTCACCCCGGATTGATCCGGCCCCGCTCGCACAGAACAAGGAACCCAATAATGCCCAGCCGGAAGATCGTCGCCCGGGAACTCGCCAGCGTCCTGCGGCAGGTGTCCCATCCCGATCGCATTCGTGTGGTCCTGAAACTGCAGAGCGGCGAACAGACCGTCAATCAATTGGCGGACGCCCTTGCCATCCCGCCGACCCGCCTGTCGCAGCATCTCGCCGTACTGCGCGGCGTAGCCTTGCTGGAAACCGAGGTGCGCGGACAGAAACGGGTGTACCGGCTGGTTCGACCCGACTTTGCGTTGTGGCTGATCGACGGGATCGACTTCATTGCCCATCGTTTCGCGCAAGCGAATGCCGTTGACGTCGAAACCGCCAAACGCCTGTGGGACAGGGATGCCACGGCAGCGCATGGCGAGCCGCTGATCGAGAGCTGAGCGACAGTCAGGACGGCAGTCGGCGTTTCTGCTGGACGCGGAAATTCGGGTGACGATCCCAAAGCTGCCGCGGCGACGTTGGCATCAGCCCCCTTTGTTCCAGCCTGAAGGTCCGGGACCGCTCCGTGCACATGACAACAGCGCATCCACAAAACCAGGCTTGCACATTACGAAAAAGGTTTTATGTAAAACGTAATGTAATTGACCTGTGGGGCGAATTTTCATGGCAACCGATTCTATTCATTCCGACATCGGGAAAAAGAGCGCGAACCTGGCAAGCATGTTCGGCTGGGTGTTCTGGCTGACCGCGTTCTGGCTCTTTGCCAATG
>DAIQNP010000069.1:0-10612 GCA_036788335.1 Erythrobacter sp. | reverse complement strand
CTTTCGCCCCAAGTGGTAAAGCGCAGCACGCGCCCGAAGGTGTTCCAGCTCATGCGCGCATCCCTTACCGCAAAAGCGCCGCCTGTCGAGAAGCTGCGGATTTCCTGCGGTCGCCCGCGCTGGTAAACCTGCCGACATGACCGGCCCTGCCTTCCTCCCGTTCCCCCTGTCTGGCAGGGGCGCGGGCAGGGGCGGTTTTCTCTCCCTGAACAGTGTCTCAATTGTCTCATACAAGTCGGGCGGAGTTGCGGACAGGGTGCAGCGGGGCACTGGCGTTCGGCGCGGGGATGGGGCACGAACATCGCGCTCAAGGAGCGAAGAGGTAGCGCGGACAGGGACTCATGATTGCAAAGCTGTCAGGCAGGCTCGATGCGACCGGCGAGGATTGGGCGATCGTCGATGTCGGCGGGGTGGGCTACCTCGTCCACTGCTCCAGCCGCACGCTCGCGATGCTGGGCGAAGTGGGGGAGGTCTGCACCGTCCACACGCAATTGCAGGTGAGCGAGAACGACATGCGCCTGCTGGGCTTTGCCGAAGGGGCCGAGCGCGACTGGTTCCGGCTGCTCACCAGCGTGCAGGGGGTGGGCAGCAAGGTCGCGCTGGCGATATTGTCCGCGCTCTCCACCGGCGAGCTGCGCGACGCCTGCGGGAAGGGTGACGCCGCGATGGTGGCGCGGGCGCAGGGCGTGGGGCCGAAGCTGGCGGGCCGGATCGTCAACGAGTTGAAGGACAAGGCGGGCGCGATGCCGGGCAGCGGCGGCGGGTTCGCGTCGGGCGCAGCGGCGGTGCCTGCGGGCAGCGTCGGCGCGGATGCGGCGAGCGCACTCGAGAACCTCGGGTTCAAGCCCGCCATCGCCGCGCAGGCCGTGGCGCGGGCCTTGGAGGAACTTGGCGAGGGCGCAAGCGAAGGCGATCTGATCCGCGTGGCTTTGAAGAAGGCGGCAACCTAGGAGGAACGACATGAAGCGTATGGCAATGACATTGACGGGCGCACTGGCGCTGATCGCCGCCACACCGCTCGGCGCGCAGGACATGAGCGCGTTCAAGCCCGGCCCGGTGCTGACCGAATTCGGCGCCCATGCCCCGGTGCCGGGGGTGGAGCGTTCCCCCCCCGACACCGAGTTCGCCATCGCCTTCGACGTGGCCACCCCGGCGGCCGAGGGCGTGCCCAATCGCGGGTTCGATACCGCGGCGCGGTTCCTCAACATGCACGTTGCCAATGGCGTGCCGCAGGACAACATCCGGCTGGTGGTGGTGGTCCACGGCAAGGCAGCACTGGAGTTGCTGACCGACGCCGCCCACGCCGCCAACCCGGCCTCAAGGCAGGGCGAGAACCCCTCGGGCAAGCTGGTGGCAGCGCTGCTGGCCGAAGACGTGCGCTTCATCCTGTGCGGTCAGAGCGCGGCGGCCTACGGAATCGCGCCCGAAGACCTGATCCCCGGCGTGGAGATGTCGCTCTCGGCCATGACCGCGCACGCGCTGTTGCAGAAGAACGGCTTTACGGCGAACCCGTTTTGATGCGCGAGCCTCGCCCCGACCCTTTGCCCCCGTCATTGGGGAACACCTATCCCAAATGGCTACTGCCGTTATTGTTGGCGATTATCGTGGTGCTGGCAATCCTCGGCAACACCGGTGTGATCAAATTCGCGGGTCAGCAAGACTGCGAAGAAGCTGGCGGGCAATATGCACGCGTGGCGGGACGCAGTGAATGCTTGTGGCCTGATGAGGACGAGCCAGCCAAGTGACTGACCCCACCCCCCTCCACACTCCCACCCGCCAACCCGGCGACCCGGACGCAGCTCTGCGCCCTCGCCGCCTCGCAGAATTCGTCGGGCAGGAAGCCGCCAGGGGCAATCTAGCCGTCTTCATCGCGGCTGCCCGCGCGCGCGGCGAGGCGATGGATCATACGCTGTTCTTCGGGCCGCCCGGTCTGGGCAAGACCACGCTGGCGCAGATCATCGCGGGGGAATTGGGCGTGGGCTTTCGCGCCACCTCCGGCCCCGTCATCGCCAAGGCGGGCGATCTGGCCGCGCTGCTCACCAATCTCGAACCGCATGACGTGCTGTTCATCGACGAAATCCACCGCCTCTCCCCCGTGGTCGAGGAGGTGCTCTACCCGGCGATGGAGGACCGCGCGCTCGACCTGATCATCGGCGAGGGGCCGTCGGCGCGTTCTGTGCGCATCGACCTGCCGCCCTTCACCCTAATCGGCGCGACCACCCGGCAAGGTCTGCTGACCACGCCGCTGCGCGACCGCTTCGGCATCCCGGTCAGGCTCAACTTCTACAGCCACGACGAGCTGGAGCGGGTCGTCACCCGCGCCGCCGGACTGCTCGGCCTCGCGATCCAGCCCGATGGCGCGCATGAAATCGCCCGCCGGTCGCGCGGGACGCCCCGAGTTGCTGGCCGCCTGCTGCGCCGTGTGCGCGACTTTGCCGATGTCGCAGGCGCGGCCGCTGTCACGCGCCATGTGGCCGACGAAGCACTCACCCGGCTGGAGATCGACCGGTTGGGTCTCGACGCTATGGACCGCCGCTATCTCACCATGATCGCCACCACCTACAAGGGCGGGCCGGTGGGGATCGAGACGCTCGCCGCAGGCCTCGCCGAGCCGCGCGACACGGTCGAGGAAGTGGTCGAACCCTACCTCATCCAGCTCGGGTTGATCGCCCGCACGGCGCGCGGGCGGGTGCTGAACGATGACGGCTGGGCGCATCTCGACCTGTCGCGGCCCGGCGATTCTCTCCCGCGCCAGTCCGGGCTGTTCGAGGAAGATAGTTAACCCAGCGTTGAACCGGACCGGCATTTTTGGTGCCACTTCGGGACAATGCGCCTGAAATCGGGCGATTCCGGGTCAGAAACCGGCTCCGCCAGCCGCCAGCGATGGTTAAGCCGATTGCCCCAAGCGGCTTTATCCCATCAATAGGAAGGTGGATCAGGTGACGTTGCGGACAGGCCGCAGCCATCCGCCACAGGCAAGCAAGGTTTTTGGTATGTCGCTCAAACTGGCTATCGCAAAGCTATCCGCCGCCGCCGCGGGCGTGGCGCTGTTGCAGGGCGGCGCAGTGCGCATGGCCGAGCCGATGAACACCGAAGCGCCGCAATACACCACCAACCTCGACGGCAAGCTGGTCGAGGTCGATCCGGTGACCGGCGCGCGGTATATCAAGAACCAGCGCGAGCGGATCGTGACTGAACCGGATCGGCGCCGCCGAATTGTCGAGCGGACGATCGAATGCCAGCCGATCGGTCCCGGCGCGGCCTATCCCGGAGCCATCGGTCCCGCGCCGTCGCGGCCGGCCGGGGCGGTGCAGGCCTACATCGACACCGCCGAATGTCCGCCGATCGCGCAGGTTGCCTATTTGCCTGCGCCGTTGCCTCCGCTTCCGCCGATCTCGGGCGGCGGCGGTGTCGGTGCCGGACCCGTGCTGGTTGGCGGCGGATTGGGCTTGGGCGGCTTCGGCGGCGGTGGCGGTTTCTTCGGCGGCTTCTTCGGCGGCGGCGGATCGTCTTCGGGCGATGTGTCGGTGATCAGCACCACCACCACCGGCGGGCCGAGCAGTGGCGACCTCAGTTCCGGTGGATCGGGAGGTTCGGGTGGCTCGGGTGGATCGAGCGGTGTCGTGATCGACATAGACATCGACAATTCGACCTCGACCACATCGTCTTCGGGTCAGATCAGTTCCTCGACAGGTCAGGTGTCGACCTCGACCTCGACCGGACAGGTATCGTCGAGCACTGGTGCGGTTTCGAGTTCGGGCGATGTGTCCAGTTCGACAGGCGCGGTATCGAGTTCGGGTGATGTTTCGAGTTCGACCGGCGCGGTGTCGAGTTCGGGTGACGTTTCAAGTTCGACCGGTGCGGTGTCGAGCTCTACCGGGACCGTTTCAAGTTCCACCGGCGCGGTGTCGAGTTCGTCGGGCAACGTGTCGAGCAGCTCGGGCAATGTTTCCAGCTCGTCCGGCAACGTATCCAGTTCCTCTGGCAACGTGTCGAGCAGCTCGGGGAATGTGTCGAGCAGTTCAGGAAATGTGTCGAGCTCTTCGTCGTCTTCCTCGTCAAGCTCGTCTTCGTCCTCGTCATCGAGCAGTTCGTCGTCGAGCTCGTCGGGCGGCGGTACCAGCGGTAAGCCTGGTACCACGTCGGGTGATCTGACAAGCAGCACGGGCTCGTCATCGTCCTCCAGTTCGTCGAGCTCTTCAAGTTCTTCGAGCACCGGCAGCACCGGCTCCTCATCATCGTCGAGCAGCAGCAGCAGCAGCAGCAGTTCGTCGTCCTCGTCGTCGAGCAGTTCGACCAGCGGCACCAGCGGCACCGACGTGCCGGCCCCGCCGATGATGGTCCTGTTCGGTCTGGCGGCAGCGGCGATCCTTGGGCGGCGTCGCTTCAAGCGCGAACCGCAAGTCTGATCGGCACATCGGTTTCAGGCATGGTGACAGGGCGGCTTCGGGGGGAGCCGCCCTTGTGCATGGGGCAAGCGCCTTAGCGCTCAGTCGTGATTGCCTCGCCCGCTTCTTCCCAAGCCAGAATGCTGCCGACGAGATGGGCCACGGGTTTGCCGGTGAAGGCGGCTAGCTGCTCGCCAGCGATTTCGGAACGGCGGCCGGACCGGCAATAGAGCACGACCTCGCGCCCGTCATCGGGTTCCAGCAGTGCCGGATCGAAGCGGTCGAGCGGGATATGCTCCGCGCCGGGAATTGTGCCCTCGGCCACTTCCTCGTCGGTGCGCACGTCGATCAATCGGAGCTTGCCGTCGCGGAGTCGCGCTGCAACCTCTGCGGGCGAAAGGTCGATCATGCTCGACGCAGCGGACACAGTAGGCTCGGCTGCGGCGGCACCGGTGCTGGCCATCGCCAGTTCGAAACCGAGCGGCGGCGCGGACTTGCGTTCCTTATCCGCCTCATCCTGCTTGTCCCCGCAGGCGGTGAGCGCCAGCAGGGCCGAAGCGAGCAAGAGCGGGGAGCGGACCGGGATCACCGGCGCCTTATGCCGCAAGCTTGCGCAGAACGTAATGGAGAATACCGCCGTGGCGATAATACTCCATCTCGTTGGCGGTATCGATCCGGCACAGCGCGGTGAAGCTAAAGCCTGTCCCGTCGGCGCGGGTGACATCGACCGTCACATCCTGACCCGGCACCAGATCGGCCAACCCGCGGATCGAGAAGATGTCATCTGTCGTCAGGCCCAGCGTTTCGCGGGTTTCGCCGTCCTTGAACTGCAAGGGCAGCACGCCCATGCCGACCAGGTTGGACCGGTGGATGCGCTCGAAACTCTCGACGATCACCATCCGCACGCCCAGCAAGATCGTGCCCTTGGCTGCCCAGTCGCGGCTGGAGCCGGTGCCGTATTCCTTGCCGCCGATCACCACCAGCGGGGTGCCGTTTTCCTTGTGCCGCATCGCGGCGTCATAGATCGGCATGGTCTCGCCCAGATAGGTCGAGAAGCCGCCTTCGACGCCGGGGACCATCTCGTTCTTGATGCGGATGTTGGCGAAGGTGCCGCGCATCATCACTTCGTGGTGGCCGCGGCGCGAGCCGTAGGAGTTGAAGTCCTTCTTGGCGACCTGATTGGCCATCAGGAAGCTGCCCGCCGGGCTGTCTTCCTTGATCGAACCGGCCGGGCTGATGTGGTCGGTGGTGACCGAATCGCCGAGGATCGCCAAAGGCTTGGCATCCACAATGTCCATGATCGGCGCGGGCGTCATGGTCATGCCGTCAAAATAGGGCGGGTTGGCGACATAGGTGCTGCCCGCGCGCCACTGGTAGGTGTCGGACGGGGTGACCGTGATTGCCTGCCAGTGCTCGTCGCCGTCATAGACGTTGGCGTAGCGGCTGACGAACATCGAGCGGTCGATGTTGGCGGCGCGGTTTTCGGCGATTTCGGCGTTGGTCGGCCACAGATCGGCGAGCATCACGTCATTGCCGTCCTGATCCTGCCCGATCGGGGTGGTGGTGATGTCCTCGGTGACAGTGCCCTTCAGCGCATAGGCCACCACCAGTGGCGGCGAGGCGAGGAAGTTGGCGCGCACATCGGGGCTGACGCGGCCTTCGAAGTTGCGGTTGCCCGACAACACGCTGGCGGCGACGATGTCGTTGCCGTTGATCGCGGCGCTAATCGGCGCGGCGAGCGGGCCGGAATTGCCGATGCAGGTGGTGCAGCCATAGCCGACCAGATCGAAGCCGATGGCATCGAGGTGATGCTGTAGGCCCGACTTCACGAGGTAATCGGTCACCACCTGCGAGCCCGGTGCGAGGCTGGTCTTGACCCACGGCTTGGGCTTCAATCCCTTTTCATTGGCTTTCTTCGCCACCAGACCGGCAGCGATCAGCACATCGGGGTTGGAAGTGTTGGTGCAGCTGGTGATGGCCGCAATCACCACGTCGCCATCGCCGATGTCGTGATCCTTGCCGTCCACGGCAACACGCGCAGCTTCGGACTTGCCGTAGACCTTCGACAGGTCGCCGTTGAACAGATCGTCCACCTCTTGCAGGATCACCTTGTCCTGCGGGCGCTTGGGCCCGGCGAGGCTGGGGACGACCGCGGCCATATCGAGGCTGAGCGTCTTGGTGAAGACCGGCACATTGGCCGGGTCGAACCACATGCCCTGCGCCTTGGCATAGGCTTCGACCAGCGCGATGTTTTCTTCGCTGCGGCCGGTCAGGCGCAGGTAATCGAGCGTCTTGTCGTCGATGCCGAAGAACCCGCAGGTCGCGCCGTATTCAGGGGCCATGTTGGCGATGGTGGCGCGGTCGGCCAGCGTGAGGTTGGCAACGCCCGGCCCGTAGAATTCCACAAACCGGCCCACCACGCCGACATTGCGGAGCATCTGCACGCAGGTCAGCACGAGGTCGGTCGCGGTCACGCCTTCGGCCATCGCGCCTTCGAGGTAGAAGCCGACCACTTCGGGGATCAGCATCGACACCGGCTGGCCCAGCATCGCGGCCTCGGCCTCGATCCCGCCGACGCCCCAACCCAGCACACCCAGACCATTGATCATGGTGGTGTGGCTGTCAGTGCCGACGCAGGTGTCGGGATAGGCGACCATCACGCCGTCCGGGCCTTCCGAAGACCACACGGCCTGCGCCAGATGTTCAAGGTTCACCTGGTGGCAGATCCCGGTGCCGGGAGGCACGGCGGTGAAGTTCTGGAAGCTCTTGCTGCCCCACTTGAGGAAGTCGTAACGTTCGGCATTGCGCTCGTATTCGAGCGCCATGTTGGCTTCCATCGCCTTGGGGTGGCCGAATTCGTCGACCATCACCGAGTGGTCGATCACAAGGTTGACCGGCACCAGCGGGTTGATCTTGGCGGTGTCTCCGCCCAACTGCTTGATCGCATCGCGCATCGCGGCCAGATCGACCACGCAGGGCACGCCAGTGAAATCCTGAAGCAGCACACGGGCCGGGCGGTACTGGATTTCCTCGCCGGTGGAGGGATTGTCCTGCCAGTTGACCAGCGCCTCGATGTGCTTGCGGTTCACGGTAAATCCGCCGTCCTCGAAGCGCAGCAGGTTTTCCAGCAGTACCTTCATCGAAATCGGCAGGCGCGATACGTCGCCCAATTGCTCGGCGGCCTTGGCCAGCGAGTAATAGGCGTATTCCTTGCCACCAACGGTAAGGGTCTGACGGGTTGCGAGCGTGTCCTGGCCGATTGCGGTCATGGGGGCGTTGTCCTTTGTCTGGTGACCCGCCCCCGATCCACCAAGGGCTTGGGTTTCGCCCGCGCCCCTGCGCTTTCACGCGCGCGAGGTCAAGGGGGGCGAGGGGGAATCGGGGCTTGGCAAATGGTCCTAAACGGGCGCGATTGGTTCGGGTGCCGGGGCCTTGCGGGCGGCGATCCAGCAGCCTGTCACGATCAGGGCGGTGCCCGCCAGTGTCGGCCACGTCACCCCTTCGCGAAAGAACAGCCAGCCGAACACACTGGCCCAGACGAAGCCCGAATATTCGGTCGGCACCAGTGCTTGCGCTTCGGCCCGCGCATAGGCCCAGGCGATCGACAGCGATCCGGCGACGGTCAGCACGCCCGCGGCCAGCAGCGGCAGCCATGCGTCGGCGATCGGTGGGGCCCAGAGGAATGGGGCGAGCGTCAGCAGCACCAGCCCTCCGATGCCGCTATGAAAGGTCGCGATCTCCAGCGGCCCGGCGACCTGCGCCTGCCGCCGGATGACGATGAAGTTGTAGGCATAGAGCAGCGCGGAGACGAACAGCGAAGCAACCCCGAGGGCCGCGTCGGCATCGAATTCCCCCTGACCAATCCGCCCGCCGATGATCACCAGCGTGCCGGCAAAGCCCAGCAGGCTGGCGATGATGGCGGCGCGGCTGATCACCTCGCCCAGCAGCACGCTGGCAAGATAGAGCGCCACCAGCGGGGCGATGAAACTGAGCGCAATCGCCTCGGCCAGCGGCAGGCGGGTGAGGGCGAAGAAGAAGGTCAGTGCCATGAAGGCCGACACCACCCCGCGGGTCAGGTGCAGCTTCCACACCGCGCGGCTTGGCCAGGCCGGGCCGCGCGCCAGCCACACCGGCGCGATCAGCGCTGCCCCGATCCCGGCGCGCAGGACCGTGGCGGTATAGGCCCCGATCAACAGCGCCGCCTCCTTCATGAAGGCATCCATCAGCGACAGGAAGCCCACACCCGCAAGCGCGGCAAAGAAGGGCAGCGGGCGGGGCGCTTGGGGCAGCATGGCGGCGAACCTTAATCGCCCGCCGGGCCGAGGTCACGCGGCGACCATTGGCGATGGGCCGATCTGTGCACATTAATGCAGGCGAAAGCGAAGATGGTTGATAGAGCGCGCCTGCGCACGGTATGGAGCGGCGCGCAGGCTGAGTGCGGCACCGGGCAGCACGACGGGGCAAAAGGCAAGACAATCATGACGTTTACGGGCAAACTGGCAGGCAGTATCGCAGCCATCGCACTGGTGGCGAGCGGCGCGCTCGCGCAGGCGCAGAGCGCTGGTACTGGTGCCGCCGCTCCGTTGCCGCTGCCTGCGCCGACACCCTCGCCCACCCCCACGCCGTCTGCCAGTTTCGACGCCGCATTCCCGACCGTGTCCGAACCGGTGGTGCAGGGCGGTCTTTCGCTGCCCGCGCCGCTGGTCCAGCCGTGGACTCTCGAACAGGCCGCGAAGCTGATCGCGGTGATCGAAGGGATCGCGGCCGAAGGGCTCGACCCCAGGGATTACGATCTCCAGCCGCTCAAAGTCGCGCTTGCTTCGGGGCCGTCGGAAGAGCTGGACCAACTCGCCTCGCAAAGCTTCGTGTGGCTGGTCGAGGACCTGCGCGACGGGCGCACCCCGATGGAGGCGCGCGAACAGTGGTTCGTGATCGACCCCGATCGCGAGACCTTCCCGACCGGCGACCTGCTGGCCGAAGCGGTCCGGACCGGCGATATCGCCGGCACTCTGGCACAGCTCCATCCGGCGCATCCTGACTACGCCCGGCTGCGCGACGAGCTGGCCGCGACGCCCGAGACCGCCACCGCCAAGCGCAAGCTGATCCGCGCCAACATGGACCGCTGGCGCTGGCTGGCGCGGGATCTGGGCACGCAGTACCTTATCACCAATGTTCCTGAGTTCCAGCTGCGGCTGACGGTCAAGGACAGGATCATCAGCTCCTACCGCACCATCGTCGGCAAGCCGGGTCGCACCGCCACCCCGCAACTGGCCGAGATGGTCGAAGGCGTGGTGTTCAACCCGACCTGGACCGTCCCGCAGTCGATCGTCAAGGGCGAGGGCCTCGGCGCTCGTGCCCTCGCCAACCCGGCATGGGCCAAGCGCAACGGCTATGTCGCCACCAAGGGCGCCAACGGCTATATCAGCGTGGTGCAGCAGCCCGGCCCCGGCAATTCGCTCGGGCAGATGAAGCTCGAGATGCCCAATCCGCACGCGATCTTCTTCCATGACACCCCCTCGCGCCACCTGTTCGGCGCTGACCAGCGCGCGCTCAGCCACGGCTGCGTCCGGACCGAGCGCGCACTGGAACTCGCGATCACGATGGCAATCCTCGGCAAGGGCGCGAGCAAGGACGAGGCGGTCGCCATTTCGACCTCTGGCAAGTACAAGAAGGTGATGCTGGAGAAGCAGTTTCCGGCCTACATCACCTACTTCACGATGGCATCGGACATCAACGGCGAGATGGCGACCTTCAAGGACATCTACGGCCGCGATGCCCCGGTGCTCGCCAGCCTCGACAAGCCCCGCGTGCGCGAGCGGACCTACATGCCGACCGACGAGGTCATCGTGATCGAGGACGATCTTCAGGACAGCTGACGCCGCCCGCCGCCCGAGCACCGACACACCGGAAGTTCAGAACGATCCCGGTGCGTAACGTTGTAGGTCGGTCGGCTCGGCCCCGCGCAGCATCGCCATGTCGCTGGGCATGATACTGCCGTCTTCTTCGAGCCCCAGGCTGTCGGCGAACAGCAGCCGCCCGCCCGAAAGGTGCATCAGCGCGGTCCGGAACTGCTCTTCGCCCATCGCGAAGCAGCCGTTCGAACGGCCCAACCGGCCCCAGCGGTCGATATGCGAAGGCTCGGCATAATTGGCGCGGTGCATTACGATATAGCGGCGCAGCGCGGCCTCGTTGGTAGCGTCGAGCCCGCCGAGCCGCACCGATGT
>DAIQNP010000068.1:0-10673 GCA_036788335.1 Erythrobacter sp. | reverse complement strand
GCGAGACGATGGCCGGCATAGTTGGTGGAGTCGCGCAGCTCCGTCGCGGTGCCAAGGGAATCCGAGACGCGCTTGGCCGTGCGCTCGTCGTTGGTGGCGAAGGCGACGCGGACATGGCAGTTGTCGAGGATCGAATTGTTCGGCCCATAGGCGCGTTCGATTTGGTTGAGGCTCTGCGCGATCAGGAAGGATTTGAGGCCATAGCCGGCCATGAACGCCAATGCGCTCTCGAAGAAGTCCAGCCTGCCGAGCGCCGGAAACTCGTCCAGCATCAGCAGCAGGCGATGGCGCTGGGCGGACGCCTCCAACTCCTCGGTCAATCGTCGCCCTATCTGGTTGAGGATCAGCCGGATCAAGGGTTTGGTCCGGTTGATGTCGGAGGGCGGCACGACCAGATAGAGGCTGACCGGCCCGACGCCTCCAACCAGATCGGCGATGCGCCAGTCGCAGCGGGCCGTCACCTTCGCCACGACGGGATCGCGGTAGAGGCCCAAGAACGACATGGCCGTCGAGAGCACGCCCGAGAGTTCGTTGTCGCTCTTGTTGAGCAGCTCGCGGGCCGATGAAGCGATGACAGGATGCACGCCCGCGTCGCCTAGGTGCGGCGTGTCCATCATCGCGCGCAAGGTCGCCTCGACCGGACGGCGCGGATCGGACAGAAAGTTCGCCACGCCCGCCAGCGTTTTGTCCTTCTCGGCATAGAGGACATGCAGGATCGCGCCGACAAGCAGGCTGTGGCTGGTCTTTTCCCAATGGTTGCGCTTGTCCAGGCTCCCTTCTGGATCGACCAGAATGTCCGCGATGTTCTGCACGTCGCGGACTTCCCATTCGCCCTGACGCACCTCTAGCAATGGATTGTAGGCGGATGACTTCACGTTGGTCGGATCGAACCGCAAGACGCGGCCGTGCTTCGCCCGAAAGCCGGCTGTGAGCGTCCAGTTCTCGCCCTTGATGTCGTGAACGATGCAGCTTCCCGGCCAGGTCAGCAGAGTCGGCACCACAAGGCCAACGCCCTTGCCTGACCTTGTGGGCGCGAAACATAGGACATGCTCTGGGCCATCGTGGCGCAGATAGTCGCGCTCGTATCGGCCGAGCACGACGCCATCGGGACCGAGCAGGCCGGCGACGCGGATTTCCTTGTTCTCGGCCCATCGCGCCGAGCCGTAGGTCGCAACGTTCCGCGCCTCGCGGGCACGGATGATCGACATCAGGATGGCGGCTGCGATGGCAATGAAGCCGCCCGACGCCGCGATGATCGCGCCTTCCACGAAGATCGCGGGCGCATAAGCGTCGAAGGAGAACCACCACCAGAAGAGGGCCGGGGGATAATAGACCGGCCAGCCGACCAGCTCAAACCACGGGTTTCCAAGCTGCGGTTGAAAGCCGAGGCGGAAGGCGGTCCATTGCGTCGCGGCCCAGGTCATCGCCAGAATAGTGGTGAAGACGACGGCGATCGGACCCCAGAGTATTCGGCCTCCGCGCATACGGGCTCCAATCGGCAAAAGAGACGGGGCCGATCAGAGAATAGGCGATTGAGCGAGATGCAACAGGAAAGATGAAGGCGGAGGGCTGCCGGATACCATGGCGTATAAACGGGACGGTTTGGTTCAGTGCAGCCGGTTGCGGCGCGCTTCCTCGACAGCCTGTTCAAGAATGCGCCGGTAACCCGTTCTGGTCATCCATTGCGCGCGGGCGAGATGGCTTTCCCAGCAATGGCGCGTGCGGGTCTCGTCGGAGACGGGGTCGCGGTGCAACACAATCCGCGCCACCTCTTTCCAGTCGGCTCCGTCCGCCTCGGCGTCAAGCAACCGCATGTAGGTCACGAAATGCTCTTCGTCATAGATGGTTATATCGGGGGCGGCTGGCGCCTCATCCTCGACATCGGGATCGAGCTCAGGCGTGACACGCATGAAACGCCTCCTTCCTTCCCTGGAACCAGACAGATTGGGCCCAAGACAAGACCGTTATTCGGTTCAATAGCATGCGCAGGCACGAATAGGAACGATCATTCCTAGAACCATCGTTCCTATGCTGGTTCCGATCTCGCCATGGATCTCAAGGATGTCATGGCGAGGAATCTGCGTCGCACACGTCATGACAAAAAGCTGACGCAGGAAGAGTTGGCCGATCGCGCCGACCTGAGCATGCGCTATATCGGTGCCATCGAGCGCGGAGACGTGTCCGCCAGCGTGACGGTGCTCGGCCAGATCGCCGATGCCTTGGGGATCGAACCCGGCGCGTTGCTGGAAAAGTCAGACGGACCCGGCTGACCGGCTCATCTCGCCGGCAAGAGCCAGCATGTTCCGTAGCGCCGGACGGCAATTGTGCGGGGACCAGATCGCAGAAAACGGAAAGGACTCTGGTTCATCGAGTATCGGCAGGAACGTCACGCCGGACGCATGGAGAAGGGTCGTCGCCTCGCCGGCAATGGTGACGCCATAGCCCTGCGCGACCATCGACAGCAGCGTGCTACGCTCAACGTCGAAGCGAAGAATAGACAGCTCCGGTGAGTTGCCAGCGAGGCGCATAACGATGTGGTCATGCACCTGCGGCCCAGTGCCGCCCTGCCGAACAACGAAGGTGTCGCCCGCCAGATCGGCCCAGGTCACGCCCGCTCCATCGGCGAGGGGATGGCGCGCTGGCAGCGCGGCGAGAAGTCTTTCGCTCCATATCTTGCGCGCAGGGCAGTCGGGGAATTCGGGCGAGCCCGCCACGAATGTAAGGTCCAGCCTGTTGGCCCGGAGCCGAATGACGCTCTCTCGAGCCGTGCCTTCGGCGATCTCGACTTCTATACCCGGATGTAGCGTCCGATAGCTTTCGATCAGGGTGGCGAGAAAGCTGCCGGGGATGAGGGCATGGATACCGACGCGCAGCCGGCCATGCTCTCCCCGCGCCACCATACCGGCGGTCCTGACCGCATGGTCGAGCTGGTCGATGCCGGTCGCCACCCGTTCGATGAAATGCCGACCGGCCTCAGTCAGCCGCACGCCTCGCGCGTGACGCTCGAACAGGAGGATGCCAAGATCTTCCTCCAGCGCTTTTACCCGCGCGCTGACACCGGACTGGCTGATGCCCATGGCATGCGCAGCATGGCGGAAGTTGAGATATTCGGCGACGGCAAGCGTCTGGATGAGCGAGGCCATGGGAATGCGGCGGCTGAGCAAAAGCGACGGCGGCAAAGTCTCGTGCTCTTTCTTTGACACCCGCCGCCGCATACCATGTCCTGCCTATCGCTTCAGCGTCTCTAGCGTCAGTGCGGACGAAGCCGGGTTCCTCGCATTGCCAACTGCCCTGTCGCCTGAGTCGTCCGGCATGGTCCGTTTTGCCTCCAAGAGGCACATTTCATTTGAGCCTGCCTGCCGTGTGCGTTCCAGAACGGCAAAGGTTTGCGCAACTGCCGCTCGTAAGGCACTGCGCAACGGCACCCCCTTGGCCAGGTTGGCAGCGATCAATCCAGCCAAAAGATCGCCCGTGCCACAAGGCCGTATGGGCAAGCGCGGCGTCACGATGCGCGTCAGAACCCCCGCTTCGCAAAGGATCGTTTCCACTTGGCCTGCTGGCGTATCGATAAGGCTGCAGCCCGTTGTAATCACCGCCGGTCGGCCGCCACTGGCAATGGCCTCGTTGGCGGCCAGAAGATTTTGAGCGTCGCGAGCGGACCTTCCTGTCAGAAGCTCCAGTTCGAACTGGTTCGGGGTGATGAAGGATGCGAGCGGAACGAGCTGGTCTCGAAAAATCTGGACCATGCCATCCGCGACAAAGACGCCAAGGTCGTCATCGCCCATGACGGGATCGCATAGATAGACGAGGTCGGGGTTTCGCTTCAAAGCCGCCGCAGCGAACCGGGCAACCTGCTCTGCAATAGCCGGCGAGCCGAGATAACCGGACAGGATGACGGTGGCGCGGTCGACCAGCCCGCGTTCCTCCACGCCGCGCAAAAGGTCTGCCACAAGCCCGGCATCAAGGATCGTGCCCCACATCGTCGGATAGTGGGGATGATTGGACAGCAGCGCGGTGGGAACGGCTGACACCGACACGCCTTGGGCCTGGATCGGATAGACTGCCGCGCTGTTGCCGACATGGCCGTGAACAACTTGGCTCTGGATTGATATGACTAGCATCATGTCGCTCCTGCCGCGCCCGGCCAGTAGTGGGAATCCGGAAGCATCCGGGGGCCAAAAACCGCTTGTCCAACACGAATGATGGTCGCGCCCTCCTCGATTGCCCAAACGTAATCGCCGGACATGCCCATAGAGAGATCGCCAAGCAGCGCCCCTCTCGGCGCATCGTCTAGAGCGCGATCACGAAGTTCTCGCAGAACGCGAAAGCAGCGACGTACTTCGTTTTCGTCGTGCGTGAATGTCGCCAGCGTCATGAACCCCTTCGGCCGCAGCGCATCGAATGCGCTCAATTCTTGGAGGAAGGCGGGCACGTCGTCCGGGGCAAGTCCATATTTGCTGGCCTCGCCGGAGGTGTTGACTTGCACGAGCACGTCGAGGCCACGGCCGAGATGTTGCAATCGCTTTTCGAGCGCAGTCGCCAGTGACAGTCTGTCGAGTGATTGCACCTCGGCCGCAAAGCGCAGCACATCCTTGACCTTGTTGCTCTGGAGATGGCCGATCATCGACCACCGGATGGCCTCGTCGGAAAGGGCTTTCGCCTTTGCGAGCCCTTCCTGGACCTTGTTCTCGCCAAGGTCGATCGCCCCGGCGCGCACGGCCTCCACCACTCGTTTAGGGTCGACGGTCTTGGTGACGAGAACGAAACGGACCGCATCGGCTGGGCGGCCTGACCTCACGGCGGCATCCGCGATCCTCTGCCTGACCATCGCGAGATTGGCGGCGACATCAGCCATCCGCATCTTCCTTGACCGGCCAGGTTTCAGTCAGTCTGCGGACCCGGTGCCGGATCACTTCGTCCGCCGTTCGTCCGGTGCGGAGCGCGTGAAGAACCTTCAGGATCAGTTCCCCCACCTCCCGAAAGGCGGCTTCATCGAATCCGCGCGAGGTCGCAGCGGGCGTGCCGAGCCGTATGCCGGAGGTCACGGTCGGGGGCAGCGGATCGAACGGGACGGCGTTCTTGTTGGCGGTCAGACCGTAACGCTCCAGTTCCTCAACCGCCGCCTTGCCGGTAAGGCCAAACGGCCGAAGATCGACCAACAGGAGGTGGCAGTCGGTGCCGCCGGTGACAAGGCGCAATCCGCCAGCCGTCAGCACGTCGCCAAGGGCCCGTGCATTGTCCATAACGGCCTTGGCATACGCGCGGAAAGCCGGTTGCAGTGCTTCGTGGAAGCTGGCGGCCTTCGCAGCGATGACGTGCATGAGCGGGCCGCCCTGCGTGCCAGGGAAAACCGCCTTGTCGATCTTCTTCGCGAGTTCCGCATCGTTGGTAAGGACAAGTCCCCCGCGTGGCCCTCGCAACGTCTTGTGCGTCGTCGAGGTGACGACGTGCGCGTGCGGGACGGGGTTCGGATATAGACCGGCGGCGATGAGCCCGGCATAGTGAGCAACGTCCGCGACGAGCCATGCATCCACCGCGTCGGCAATGGTGCGCATCCGAGCGAAGTCGATCTCGCGAGGATAGGCCGACCCGCCGGCGAAGATGAGACGCGGCCGACGTTCGCGGGTGAGCCGCTCCAGATCGTCATAGTCGATCCGTTCGTCTTCACGTCGCACGGCGTAGGCCGATGCGCTGAACCACTGGCCAGATAAGCTTGCAGGCGAGCCATGTGTGAGATGGCCACCGCACGCAAGGTCCAGCCCCATGATCTCGTCGCCGGGATCGAGGAGCGCGAACAGGACCGCGATATTGGCGTTTGCGCCCGAATGCGGCTGGACATTAGCATGTGCGGCCCCAAACAGCCGACATACGCGGTCGATGGCGAGCCGCTCGGCAACATCAACAGCCTCGCAACCGCCATAGTAGCGTCGATCAGGATAGCCTTCGGCATATTTGTTCGTGAGCACAGAACCCTGCGCTGCGCGCTCGGCGGCGCTTACGATGTTCTCCGAAGCGATCAACTCGATGTGCTCATGCTGGCGCCGTCCTTCCTGGGCGATGGCGCTCACAAGCTCTCGGTCGATATGGAACGTCACGCTGCCAACCCCTGCAACCATTCGGTGAGCATTTTGCGCGCGGCCTCGCGGAGCGGCGGCCCGAACCGCTCGGCATCGGCGCGCAGGATGCGGGGGTCGATGCCGGCGGCCGCGAGCTCGGCGGCATGGCCAACCAGCCAGCGTTCAATGCCGGCGCAGGCATCTACCTCCGGGTGGAACTGGAGCCCAAGGACGTTGCGACCAAGCGCGAAGCCCTGAGTCGCACAGAGCGGTGTCGTAGCGAGATTCACAGCGCCATCTGGAATCTCGAAAGCGTCGCCGTGCCAATGCAGGACGGACACGCCGTCCAGATGACGCAACGGCCCTCCGAGTCCGGCGTCGGTCAAAGTCAGCTCGGAAAAGCCGATCTCCTTGATGCCGGTGGGCTGCACGTCCGCACCGAGCGTCGCGGCAATCTGCTGCGCGCCAAGGCAGAGACCAAGCGTCGGCCGGCCGACCTCTAGTCGCGCTTCGAGAATCTGTCGTTCCTCGGAAAGAAACGGATAGGTATCGGTCTCATAGACACCGACCGGCCCGCCGAGCACAACTAGCAGATCGGGAAGCGGCGGATCGAGCGTCCAAAGCTCGTTCACGCCAAGATCGTAATAATGAATTCGATAACCGGCGGCCGTCAGCACGGCCTCGAAACTTCCGAGATCCTCAAAATGGATGTGCCGGATGGCGACCGCCGTTTTCAGCATGGCGGGGGCTCCCCTCGTCATGTCGGCTCAGCGCAGCGCCGAAAGGTCAGCACCGTGGTTGATGTGATAGACGTCCCCGTCGATGACGAGTGCCGGCACGGACTTGACGCCCACACGTTCAGCATCGGCAATACGGTCTTTGGCATCGCCCAAATGCACAATCTCGACGTCGTATTTGCTCTTGTCGAGCGCGCCAGCGAAGCGCTGTTCGGCGTCAACGCAAACCGAACATCCAGCATGATAAAAGACAGCCTTCTCAGCCATGGTATAGGTCCTTGCTTCTCCGGCTACTGCGGGATTGCAGTGGCCTGTATCCCATGCGATAGCTCCTATCCGGCCTATTAATAAGTGCCGGTTTTGTGAAAGAAGATGGGCCGGTTGAAGAAGCGCGGCGACATTGCGATTGAATTGAAGGGTGATGGCAGGCAGCCGATCTTCCTCGACCTCGCCGCATCGCTCGTTGGCGAGATAGAGCGTGGTCGCCTGAAACCTGGCAATGCCTTGCCGGGCACCCGCGCGCTGGCAAGAGACTTAAACCTCCACCGCAACACGGTCGATGCAGCCTATCATGAACTGACCATGCAGGGCTGGCTTGTCGCAGAGCCTTCGCGAGGCACGTTCGTTGCCCGCGATCTGCCCGATGTTGGTCACGCCGTTGGGGCGAAGCGCAAGCGCGCTCCCGCCACGACCGCGCGGATGGACAGTGGCGTGCCGTCGCCGCTTCGTGTGTCTGATGGAGCGCCTGATTCGAGGATCATGCCGCACGCCGAGCTGGCGCGGGCGTTCCGCCGCGCGCTTGCCGCGCCTGCCTTTCTAGCGAATGCAGGCTATGGCGATCCGCGCGGCGCGCTAGCGCTGCGCGTGGCGCTCGCCGACTATCTAGCGAACGAAAGAGGGCTGACGGCTTCGCCCGCCGACCTACTGGTGACGCGCGGAAGCCAGATGGGACTTTTCCTGGCCGCCGCAGCCATCATCGAGCCGGGACAGGCTATCGCTGCCGAGGAACCGGGATACCCTTTCGCCTGGGCCGCGTTCCGGGCGGCGGGAGCACGAGTCGTTGGCGTGCCTGTCGATGCTCAAGGCATCGACGTCGCTCGGCTCGAAAACCTCACCGAACGGGAGCCCTCACTGAAAGCCGTCTACGTCACGCCCCACCATCAGTATCCGACAACCGTGACGCTCGGAGCCGGTCGCAGGCTTAAGCTGCTGGACATCGCGCGACGATACGGCCTCACCATTATCGAGGACGATTACGATCATGAGTATCGGTTCGACGGTCGCCCGGTACTGCCCCTGGCGGCTCGCGCGGAACCGGAAATGCCTGTCATCTACATTGGGTCGTTTTCCAAGCTGCTAGCCCCGGCGGTCCGGCTAGGTTATGTGACGGCGCGGCCTGATATTCTTGTCCGAATGGCGCATCGCCGTGAGGCGATCGACCGGCAGGGCGACCTGCCTCTCGAACAGGCGCTAGCGAGTCTCATTGAAGATGGCGTGCTTCGCCGACACGCGCGCAAGGCCCGCCGCATCTACCAAGCGCGGCGCGACTTTCTAGCTGGAAAACTGCTCGACCGACTGGACGGAGATGTGACGTTCGACATGCCGGCCGGCGGCCTTGCTATCTGGCTCAGGCTTCGCGATGGGCTCAGCGCCGAAACCTGGGCGGCCAATGCCGGTCGCGCGGGGCTGGCGATCACACCCGGCGTGCGCTTCGCGCTCGACGCCGCCAAAGCTCCTGAGGCGTTTCGGATCGGCTACGCCAGCCTTGATGATGATGAACTGCACCGCCTGGCCGATTTGCTCGCTCGAACGCGGCCAGCATCGCCGTAGATGCCACTAAAGGGCCTACCCTCGCTGCCGGCCCAACTGCCGCGAGACCGATCCGCCCTGCACGACACCCGTGACCTCGCGGCCGAGCTGGCGGTCGATGACCGACCGCCACGGGACAAGGGGTGAACTCGTGGCTCTTCTCGACCACGGCGACTTGCCGCTCGATAGCTGAACCGCGCCGGTGAACTTGCCGCTGACACCTTCGCCGTCCGCGCCGGCGCGGAACGGCGGCCCCTTGCTCTCCGTAATCTCCGCGCCAACGCGGACAACCTCACCAGCGGACTCTTGGTCGGCCTCGTCGTCCACAGCGCTGCGGTCCAGGATCAGGTGTTTGCCTTTACGCCAAGCGGGTCGAGAAGACGAAGTTCTGCTGGCCGCGGATCGAGCACAACAGGGTTCGGCTCAACCACGCCCAGCTTGTGGCCTTGGTCGATGGGCTGGATGGAAAAAGGTTCAACCGATGCCCGTGCCGCGCCCGCAAATGGTCGCGCACACAAGCGCCTCGAGATCGCCGAGTAATGTTTCGTCCGTCCGTCAGGGATTTTCTGCCGCCACCGGCCCGGCGCGCCCGATCCGGAGGGGCCGCCAGGACTGCTTCGTCGCGCAATTCGGTCAGGCCCCGATTGATTGTGCTGCGGGCAATGCCAGTCGCCCGGGCGACCGCCGCCACCCCCCGTGGCCGGCCGCCCGCGCCTCGGCTGCCGCAAAACACCGCCGACCTCGCTCGTCCAGAACTAGCTCAAGCGCTCCAAACCGCAGCCGAATGGCGCTATCATTAATAATGTACGCGAATCTAGTGGAGTGAATTTGACATTTGGATTCCCGATGCGGCTGGGCAGAAGCTCAACTGTCAAATTCAAAAGCTCCATTAGCAACAGAGACTTGGCTAGTGGTCCGGCTAATTGCGACATTCGCTCGGGGCGATGCCGCACGGGGATGCGAATGTCGGAATCGGACCACTAGCCGCCCCGATTCGGCGGGGGAATCCCCCCCCCACCAAAAAAACGCCGCGCCGCGATCAGTTATTTATTAACGAACCCTTACGGTGATTTCGAGGAAGCGATCGAAGAGGGGGCGACGGTCGTACGCGTCGGACAGGCCATCTTCGGCAAACGTCCGACAACTGACAGCTACTACTTGCCAAGAGCGGAGGGAAATTTGTAATATGCGTGATCTCCGCCATCTGAGCGCCGCCGATGTACGCCGATGCAATGGGGCCATCATCGGAAGCTAGCGGAGGCAAGCCAAACCTAGTCGCGCGCTATATTAATTGTCCGTTGTGGCCTTAGAGGCGACTAGCCGGTCAACTATGTGAGTTGGGTTACTTCTTTCCAAGCAACATACATCCTTTTTACCGCATCTGATATCTCCGCTTCGTTCATACTTGCATAGCCAAGGCGAAGCCCTCGTGGAATTTCATGATTGCTAGAGAAATTCGCGCTAGGAAGAATCCTAAGATGCTGGTGATGAGCGGCGGCGATAATGCGCTCAATTGCAAAATTACTTTGAAATTTTACCCAGAATGCTAAGCCTCCCGCAGGTATTTCGAAGTCGAGTTCGTCTCGAAAAACCGCGTGCAACGTTTCGGCAAAATGATCTCTGCGCTTCCGATAAATTTTATGCACTTTCCGAACGTAACTACTGACATTGTCCGCCATCAGTTCGGCGATGGCCGTCTCCATAGGCTGGCTACCTTGCCGGTCTACGAGCATGATTTCATTCGCCACATCATCGACCAGCCCAGTGTTGGAGACGAGGAAGCCAATCCGGAGACTCGGACTGATTAACTTTGAAAGTGAACCGATATACACAATGTGATCGAGCGACGCGCTAGCCATCGGCAGCATCGGTTGATGATCGAAATGGAACTCGTGATCGTAATCATCTTCCAAGAGAACGATGCTCTGCCGATTGATGAGTTCAAAAAGCTTCAAGCGACGATCAGGGCGAAGCGAAACGGTTGTGGGAAATTGGTGGTGCGGCGTGAGGTAAAGCAACCGCACGGGATGATGCTTGCATGCTCTTTCAAGATCCTCAACTACTATGCCGC
>DAIQNP010000067.1:0-10744 GCA_036788335.1 Erythrobacter sp. | reverse complement strand
CACCGGCACCGGCTTGGCCATACTGCGCACCTTGGCCGTCAACGGTCCGGCGGGCAGCGGCCCGATGCGGTTGGTTTCGGTCAGGTGCGCGGCGTTTACCGCCAGCATCCGCTTCGGCCCGACCCGCACTTCGCGCGCCGCCGCATCGAGGCCGATCACGTAGAGCGGTTCGGGCTGGCCGCCGATCTCCAACCCCTTGCGCTGGCCGACGGTGAAGTGGACGATGCCCTTGTGGCTCCCGAGTGTCTCACCGGTCGCCGCGTGGACAATCCTGCCGGGGGCTGCACCTTCGGGCCGGATCTTGGTGACGATCCCGGCATAATTGCCGTCGGGCACGAAGCAGATGTCCTGGCTGTCCGGCTTGGCCGCGTTGCGCAGGCCCGCCGCCTCGGCCAGATCGCGCACCTGCGGCTTGGGCATCCCGCCCAGCGGAAAGCGCAGGTAATCAAGCTGCGCTTCGGTGGTGCCATAAAGGAAGTACGACTGGTCGCGCGCCGGATCGAAAGCGCGGCTCAGTTGCGGGCCGTGTGCCGTCATCACCCGGCGGACATAATGTCCGGTGGCGAGACAGTCCGCCCCCAGCTCGCGTGCCATGCGGAACAGGTCGGTGAACTTGGGCCCCATGTTGCAGCGGATGCAGGGCACCGGGGTGCGACCGGCCAGGTATTCGTCGGCGAACTGTTCGACCACCTCTTCGCGAAAGGCGCTTTCATGGTCGAACACGTAATGCGCGATGCCCAGCCGGTCGGCAACGCTGCGCGCATCGCGGATATCGTCGCCCGCGCAGCACGCGCCCTTGCGCCCCGTGGCAGCGCCGTAATCATAGAGCTGAAGGGTGATGCCGATCACTTCGGCCCCGCTCGCCGCTGCCAGAGCGGCGACCACCGAGGAATCGACCCCGCCGCTCATCGCAACGACGATCCGGCAGTCCGGCGCGGCGCGCGGCAGGTCGAACAGGGCGGCGGCATCGGGACCGGCAAGCGGTCCGGCCTCGAGAAGTGCGGGCGTGTGCATGGAATCGGCCGGGCATATAGCGCCCCGGAGCGGGATTCGCCAGTGCCGAGCCCGGGGGGCGATGGTGCGCGGCAGACTTACGGAGTTGCCCGCAGTATTCCTAAGCGCAAGTAAAAGGCGGCTTTACCACATCTTGACCACCGGCCTGTATCAGGAGGGTGCGATGTTCGAAAAAGCCAACCCTGCCGCCGCTTTCGGCCTTCCCGATGAAGCCTCTGCGCGCGTGAGCGATTCGCGCGACGGCGCGCAGGGCAATGTGATGACCCGGCGCGGGAAACGCGGCGGGGATGCGATGCGGATGGTGGAATGGACCGAGCTGACCGCCCGCCTGAGCGCCGCGCGCGATTTCCGGATGCTGCTCAAGCACGAGGCGCAGCGCAATATCGAAGGCGTCGCCGCCAGCTTCGGGGACGCCGCAGCCAGTTATTTCCAGACGATCGAAGAATGCGAACCCGACGTTAACCTTGATGCTTTAGAGCCCTCTAAAGCATCATGCAGCATTCCGGCGCCACGTGCCGAAAGCCGCCCGGACGCTGGCATCAGCGAACCGGCAGAAACGGCAAGGGATGCTGCAGAAGGCGATGCGAGAGACATGCAATGATTGAGAATCAGGACTTCCGCCCCGCACAGGTGATCGGCCCGCTCGGCGAGCCGCTGACCCTTGCCGACCTGCCCGCGCCCGAAACCAAGCGGTGGGTGGTGCGCCGCAAGGCCGAAGTCGTCGCGGCGGTCAATGGCGGCCTTCTGACCATCGACGAGGTGCTCGAACGCTACAGCCTCACGCTGGAGGAATTCGCCTCGTGGCAGCGGGCGGTCGACCGCTCCGGGATGCAGGGCCTGCGGGTCACGCGGATCCAGCATTATCGCGAACTTTACGAGCGCCAACTCAAATACTGATCAAGGTTTGAAAGACCCCGGCGGTGCGCGGCAAGGCGCGCCGGGCGTGGGACCGCTGACATTCTCCCACTCCGTCTTTTCCTCTAGCTTCGCAGCCAGAACACACAGGACCAATCCGCGTCATGGGGGCGCGGACCTGCGTGGCGATTAGTGGGAGACTGACATGGGTTTGCTCGGCTTCATCTGGTTCATCATCATGGGGGGAATCATCGGCTGGCTCGCCAGCATGCTGATGAACCGCGATGCCTCGATGGGCGTGTTCCTCAACATCATCGTTGGTATCATCGGATCCTTCATCGGCAATTCGCTGTTCCAGTTCCTGTTCGGAGGAGGCACCATCGGCGCCTGGCCGCCGGATTGGTCGGGCGTGCTGGGTGCGCTGTTCGGCGCGGTCGCGCTGCTGGCGATCCTCAACCTGATCCAGCGTGGCCGGGTGCGTTAAGCACTTGTTGCAAGGATACGATTGGGGGCGGGACGGCTTGCCGTCCCGCCCTTTTCCGTTTGTGCGCGCCGCAAGCGGCCCCGGCGCGACCTTCGTCCGGCGCTCTACGTCATCAGTCGATGCACGCCTTGCCGCATGGGCAGCCCGGCCGTATGAGCAATTGCAATGGGTGAGTTACAACGATAACACACCGAGGGACAGCGGCGCTCCCCTTGCGCAAACGCATGATCCCGGACGAGGCATAGGCGATGAATTACGAGACGACGATCAGGAGCGAGGCGGCTGACGGGGTGGCAAGCGATTATGCCACGACCCGCAGTGCGTCCGCTCCGGCGATTCCGCGCTGGTTGTTGATCGGCGGCCTCGGCCTGTTCGGGCTGTTGCTGGCGATCGCCGCCTATTTCGCGCTGCAGGGCGGAGAGCCGGTGGCCGTGGGCGACGACAATTCGCAGGCGCCGGTCGTAACCGTGATGACTCCGGGCAAGACCACCATCGCCGGGGAGCTGAGCGCGCCCGGCACGCTGGCCGCACGTCGCCCGCTGCCGGTCGGCGTGGCGGGCGAAGGCGGGCAGGTGCTGCGCGTGACGGTCGATGCCGGCGACTGGGTTCAGGCCGGGCAGGTGCTGGCGGTGATCGACCGTTCGGTGCAGGTCCAGCAGGCCGCCGCGCAATCCGCGCAGATCGATGTCGCGCGCGCCGATGCCAGTCTCGCGCAGGCCAATCTCGACCGCGCCTTGCAGCTGGTCGAACGCGGGTTCGTCTCCAAGGCCGACGTGGACCGGCTGACCGCGACGCGCGATGCCGCCGATGCGCGGGTCAAGGTCGCACAAGCGCAATTGGGCGAACTGCGCGCCCGCAACGAACGGCTCAACATCTATTCTCCCGCTTCGGGCTATGTCCTCCAGCGCAATGTCGAGCCCGGCCAGACGGTCGGTGCGGGCGCTGGCGCATTGTTCACCATCGCCAGCGGGGGCGAGATGGAAATGCTCGCCCAGCTCAGCGAGGATCAGCTTTCCGCGCTGTCGGTCGGCACGCAGGCAACCGTGAACCCGACCGGGACCGACAAGCAATTCACCGGGCAGGTTTGGCAGCTGGCCCCGGTGATCGATGCGCAGACCCGGCAGGGCACGGCGCGGATCGCGCTGTCGTTCGCGCCCGAACTGCGGCCCGGCGGCTTTGCCACCGCGACCATCGCCAGCGGCACCTTCACCGCCACCGTACTGCCCGAAAGCGCCGTGCTGGCCGATGCCGAGGGCAGCTTCGTCTATATCGTCGACAAGGACAACAAGGCGGTGCGGCGGGCCGTCAAGCCCGGCGTGGTGACCGCCGACGGCATCGCCATCACCGAAGGGCTGAGCGGCAACGAGCGGGTGGTGGTGCGCGCCGGCGGCTTCCTCAACGCCGGCGAGACGGTCAACCCGCAATCGGCCCCCCAGGCAGCCCCCCGAGTGGCTGGGCAATGATCCATCCATCCGGAGGCGGCGCGCGCGCGTATCTTCCGGGCAACCCGACGGCAGCAAGACGTAGGCAGCGGCAGGCAGGACAACCATGAGTTTACGCAACATCTCGGCCTGGTCGATCCGCAACCCGGTGATCCCGCTGGTGTTCTTCACCGGCCTGCTGTTCGCCGGGATCGTCAGCTTCCTGCGGATGGACGTGACCAACAATCCGGATGTCGATTTTCCCGGCGTGATCGTCAATATCTCGCAGCCGGGCGCCGCCCCGACCGAGATCGAAAACCAGATCACGCAGCGCGTCGAAAGCGCCGTGCGTTCGATCAACGGCGTCAATTCGATCCAGTCGACTGCGCGCGAGGGCAATTCGACGACCTTTGTCGAATTCGAGATCGGCACCGACATCATCGAGGCGGTGAACGAGGTCGAAACCGCGATCAACGGCGTGCGCGGCAGCTTGCCCGACGGAATTCTCGAACCGCAGGTCAGCAAGGTCAACGTGGTGGGCGAGCCGATTGGCTACACCGCGGTCGAAGCCGACGACATGACGATCGAACAGCTGAGCTGGTTCATCGACGACACCGTCGCCAAGCGGCTGCTGAAGATCGAAGGCATGGCCGAAGTCCAGCGTTTCGGCGGGGTGGACCGCGAGATCGAGGTGATCCTCGATCCGGCCAGGATGCAGTCGCTCGGCGTTACCGCCTCGCAGATCAATGCCGTGCTGCGGCAGGTCAACATCAACGCCGCTGGCGGTCTTGCCCAGATCGGCGACACGCGCCAGTCGCTGCGCGTGCTCGGCAATTCCGACACTGCCTATGCGCTGTCGCAGTCCCAGATCCAGCTCGGCAATGGCCGTTCGGTCCGGCTCGCCGATGTCGCGCGGGTGCGTGACGGCTATTCCGAACGGACCTCGATCAGCGAAGTGAACGGCAAGGAGGTCGTCAACTTCCTGATGAACCGCGCGCGCGGTTCGTCCGACCTAACCGTCTACAACGCCGCGATCGCGGAGATGGACAAGATCGAGGCCGAGACCGAAGGCGTGAAGTTCATCCGCCTGTCGACCAGCACCACCTATACCGAAGGCCAGTACAAAAGCTCGATGTGGGCGCTGGTCGAAGGCGCGGTGCTGGCGGTGGTGGTGGTGTTCCTGTTCCTGCGCGACTGGCGCGCGACCTTCATCAGCGCGGTGGCGATCCCCTTGTCGGCGATCCCGACCTTCTGGTTCATGGACCTGCTGGGCTTCAACCTCAATTTCCTGTCGCTGCTGGCGCTGGCGCTGGTGGCCGGCGTGCTGGTCGACGATGCGATCGTGGAGATCGAGAACATCGTGCGGCATATGCGGATGGGCAAATCCGCCTATCAGGCGTCGATCGACGCGGCCGACGAAATCGGTCTGCCGGTGGTCGCCACCAGCTTCTGCATCGTCGCGGTGTTCCTGCCGGTCGGCCTGATGCCGGGCGTGTCGGGGCAGTTCTTCCAGAATTTCGGCATCACGGTGGTCATCGCGGTGCTGATGAGCCTTGCGGTGGCGCGCATGATCACGCCGCTGATGGCGGCCTTCTTCCTCAAGTCCAAGGGCGTGGCCGATCATGGCAGCGGCCCGATGATCGAACGCTACATGCAGGTGCTGGCCTGGACGCTCGACACCGGCCGGATGGCCGTGCGCCGCGCCGGGATCGACGGCCCGCGCCGCCGCTGGCTCTACACGCCCGCGCTGCTGCTGACCGTGATCGCGCTGCTGGTAGCGACCGGGGCGGCGATGTTCGTCAGCTTCGGGGCGATTTCCGGGCTCGCAGTGCCCAAAGAGATTGCCCTGGCGGTATCGAGCGACACCAATTCGACGATCCACTTCCTCGTTTCCAAGACCTTCGAGATCGTGCAGCTGCTGCTGGCCTCGATCCTGGCATTCGTGGCCGGGTTGCTGGTGTTCAAGCTGATCGAGCTGCCCGGGCGGGGCGACGGCGGGTTTGCCCATGCGACCCGCTGGATGACCGCACGCTTCTACGATCACCGCGTCTGGATGATCGGCATCGGGTGGTTTTCGCTGCTGGTGACGATCCTGCTGTTCGGGCAGATTCCCGGCCAGTTCCAGCCGACCATCGATGACGAGAACAGCCGGGTCGAAATCGAGATGGTGCCCGGCACCACGCTTGCCCAGACCAAGCGGATCGTCAACGGCGTCGCCGACCGGCTGCGGCAGGAGCCCGAGGTTGAACGCCTGCTCGAACGCATCCGGCTGGGCGAAACCTCGTCGATCTTCGTCAAGCTGAAGGAAGATCGTGCGCGCACCTCGATCGCGTTCGAGCGCGAGCTTGCGCCGGAACTGGCGCGCTTCCCCGATGCCCGCGTGCGCTTCCAGTCGCAGTCGGGCGGCTTCGGTTCGGGCCGCGACATGACCGTGATGCTGGCCGGCTCCGATCCGGTGGTGCTGGAACAGACCGCACTGACACTGGTCGAGCAGATGAAGGGCCTGCCCTCGCTGGTCGCCCCGCGCATCAGCGCCGACCTCAACCGGCCCGAAATCATCATCACCCCGCGCGACCAGATCGCTGCGGAATTGGGGGTCACCACTGCCGCGCTGTCGCAGACGATCCGGATCGCGACGCTGGGCGAGATCGAGCAGAACGCGGCGCGCTTCTCGCTCGCGGACCGCCAGATCCCGATCGTGGTGCGCCTGTCCGAAGCGGCACGCAACGATTTCAGCACGATCGAGAACCTGCCGGTCCCGACCGCATCGGGCGGGACTGTCCCGCTCAGCCGGGTGGCCGAGATCACCTTCGGCTCCGGCCCGACCGCGATCCAGCGCTACAACCAGAACCGCCGCGTGCTGGTGGGGGCAGACCTTGCCGCAGGCGTGCTCAAGGGCGAGGCCCAGGCACAGATTGACGCGCTGCCGGTGTTGCAGGACCTGCCGGTGGGCGTGATCCGCGATGTGGTCGGCGAGGAGGAATGGCAGGCCGAGCTGTTGGTCAATCTGACTATCGCGATCGTCGCCGGGTTCCTGCTGGTCTTCGCGGTGCTGGTGCTGCTCTACAAGCGGTTGATGAGCCCGCTGGTCAACATGACCTCGCTGCTGCTGGCGCCGCTGGGGGGCATCCTGCTGATCTGGCTGCTGGGCCTGCCCAATTCCATGCCCGTCTATATCGGCATCCTGTTGCTGCTCGGGATCGTGTCGAAGAACTCGATCCTGCTGATCGACTTCGCGATCGAGGAGATGAACAAGGGCGTGGGCAAGCTCGAGGCGATCCTCGATGCCGGTCACAAGCGCGCGCAGCCGATCGTGATGACCACCGTGGCGATGACGGCCGGCATGGTGCCGGTGGCGCTGTCGCTGTCGGGCGACGGCGCATGGCGCCAGCCGATGGGGATCACGGTGATCGGCGGGCTGGTGCTCTCGACCTTGCTGACGCTGCTGATCGTGCCCGCAGGCTTCAGCCTGGCCGACGGGTTCGAGCGGCGGGTCGGCCCGTGGCTGCGCTCGCGGATGCTGACCTACAAGCCGGGTGACGACGGCCAGCCGGTTCCAGGCGCTGCGCCGGATACGCAGGGCGACCTGCCCTTCCCCGGCAAGCCGTCGGCAATTCCGGCACGGCGGTTGCCGCCAGGGGCAGAACCGGCAGAATGAAACCGATGAGGGTGACCTTCGGCCGCAATCGCGGCTAGAAGGCGCATATGGCGACCCGCCCGATCAAGCCCCTGACCTTCGGTGGAGAGCCGCTGACCGCCGACCGCGCCCGGCGGATGCGCTGGACGGCCACCGCGATGCTGGTCGCGATGGCGGCGATCTTCTTCGCCACCCATCAGCTTTCCGAGGGCGGCCACCCGGCGTGGGGCTATGTCAACGCCTTTGCCGAAGCGGCGATGGTGGGCGGGCTGGCGGACTGGTTCGCGGTCACCGCGCTGTTCCGCTACCCGCTGGGCGTCCCGATCCCCCACACCGCGATCATCCCGCGCAACAAGGACCGGATCGCCGACACGATGGCGCAGTTCCTGAAGGAGAATTTCCTCACCCCCGCAGTGGTGGCGCGGCGCATGTCGGGGATGAACATCGCGAAAGCCGCAGGGGAATTCCTTGCCGCCGCGCCCGAACGCGGGCAGGAAGACCAGCGCTCGCGGATCACCAGCGGGGCGGCCGAACTGCTGGCCGAAGTGCTCGAATCGCTCGATCCCGACCGGCTCGGCAGTCAGGTGCGCAGCGGCCTGGCAGCGCAGCTCGCCAAGCTCGAGATTGCGCCGCTGGCCGGGCGGATGCTCGAAAGCATGATGGCCGACCGCCGCCACCAGCCGCTGATCGACGGTTTCGTGCGCTGGGCGGGCCTGACCATCGAGGACAACGAGGAAACCCTGCGCGAGATCATCCACCGCCGCGTGGCCGGCGTGCTGCGCTGGGCCGGGATCGACAAGACCATCTCCTCCAGCGTGCTCGACGGGCTCTACAAATTGCTGGCCGAGGTGCTGGTCGATCCCGATCACCCGCTGCGCGGCAAGATCGAGGAAGGTCTGGCCAAGCTGGCGCAGGATCTCCAGCACGATCCCGACACCCGCGAACGGGTCGAATCGATGAAACGCGACCTGATCGAAAACCCGGCCGTGGGCGTGTGGTGGATGGGCGTATGGGAGCGCGCCCGGCAATCGCTGATCCGCCGCGCCCGCGATCCCGAAAGCGGGATGGGCGCCGACATGCGCGGCACGCTCGCCGATCTCGGCCATGCGCTGCAACAGGACGCACGGTTGCAGCACCAGATCAACCGCTTCGCCCGCCGCACGATGGTGGGCGTGTCGACCCGCTATGGCGGGCAGATCGTCACGCTGGTGTCGGAGACGGTCAAGCGCTGGGACGCGGTCACCATCACCGACCGGATCGAGAACGCTGTCGGGCGCGACCTGCAGTTCATCCGCATCAACGGCACGCTGGTGGGCGGGCTGGTTGGCATGACGCTGCACTTCATCACCAGCCTGATGTAGGCCCGAACCGCTCTACGGGCGACACCCTAGGCCGTCCCTAGCACGGCGTTGAAGCCCGCTGCGCCAATCTCCATGCCGTGAAGGAGGCGGCGATGGAGCAGGCCGGGAGCACCGCAGCACTGATCGAGGAGCGCGCCGGGACCCTGGCAGGCGCGCCGCTGCCCGCGCGGGACCGCGAACGCCTGTTTGCCGAACTGCTGGTGCTGATGCGCCCGCGCATCGCCCGGCTGGTGCGGCAATACGGGCTGGTCGACATGGCCGAGGACGCCCATCAGGTCGCCGCCATCGGGCTCCACCGCGCGCTCGCCAGCTTCGATCCCGCCCGCGCGCAATTTGTCACCCATGCCGGCTGGCAGATGCGCGGCGAATTGCAGGGGATGCGGCACCGGGTCCGGCTCGACCAGCGCCGCAGCGCGCGCGCCGCCGGGATCGTGACCGTCGCGCTCGATCAGACGAACGGGCCTGAGGCGGAGGTCTACCAGATCATTGATGAGCACGCCCTGCCGCACACCGAAAGCGCCGCGTCCGAAGCGATGGCCGCCGCCGTACTGCACCGCCTGCTCGACCGCATCCAGGCTCCGGCCGAGGCCCGCACCATCCTTGCCGACAGCCTGTGGGACCGCGACCGGCCCGACCCGGAGCGCACCCCGGAGCAGCGCCGTCAGGTGGTCCGGCGCACGCTGCGGCACTGTATCAGAGTGGCTCTGATACCTTAGTTGAGCAGGTCGCCTTGTCCGTATTAGGGTGGCGGCCCAGCGGGTGTACTGACCAGTGACGTCGCACCCGTTACGACGATCCGATCGTGCGGCTGGTGTGAGCGATCGATACGCCCTTCGGGTAAGTTCGCCAGCCTAGGACTTTATCCGCTCGGCCTCGAATTGGGTGGCCGCGAAGCTGATCCGCGTTGTCCAAAACGATGCTACCGGCGTGCCAGTAGCATCGAGAGCCGGCCGGTAGCGCGCCTTGGTCATCGCCGAGCAGGCAGCCGTATCGAGCTCCTCATGCCCTGACGAATTGATGATCCGGCAGCTCTTCGCCTTGCCCGCCGCATCGATGATCGCGACCACGTCGACCGGACCGCTCCGAAGGTAGCGCGCAGCCATGCGCGGATAGGTCAACTTGACCTCTTCCGCATAGGCCCCCTTCCGCAGTCCGTATTGCACCTCGGGATCGAGGCCCCAGCTGCGCAGAATCTGTGCGGTGCATTCGTTGAGGGCTTGGGCGGCATCGGCAAGCGAGCCGGTTTCGAAGACCACGCCCCCATCGCCCTGCGACACGGCGATCTGTTCCACGCCCTGCGCCGCCTGCTGATCTATCCGCGCACGATCCGCGCCATTCACCGCGGCATCGTCGGAAGGTGCCTCGCGGGTCAGCCACACACCATTGAGGATCGCGACATGGCCAAATTGGCGATTCGGCTCGATCAGCGCTTTCTTGTCGAACCCTGCATCGCCTGCTGCGAAGTTCACGCGCAGCGGCGCTTCTGCGCTCAACGAAGCCAGCGACGGCCCCGCCATCGCTATTCCCAACGCCTGTCCCGGCGCATTCTGTTCGAGGATGAGAAGGTGCGGCTGGCCGTCAGCTTCGAAGTCGCGTTGCATCCGACAGAGACCGCCCTCTGACGATGCGACCCACGACCCGGCAGGCTTGGCAATAACAGCAGGTGCGGCAAACGCGGGCGCGGCAAAGGTCAGGGAGGCGAGCGCGAGAAAGGTACGACGCATACGAAAAAGCCTCCGGCAGGCGAACAACCTGCCAGAGGCTTTTTTCAAGATAAAGACCTCTGCGACCAACCGATTACAGCGCCCCGGTCAGCTCCGGTACGGCGGTATAAAGGTCCGCCACCAGCCCGATATCCGCGACCTGGAAGATCGGCGCATCCTCGTCCTTGTTGATGGCGATGATGACCTTGGAATCCTTCATGCCCGCAAGATGCTGGATCGCGCCCGAGATACCGATCGCGAAATAGACT
>DAIQNP010000066.1:0-10833 GCA_036788335.1 Erythrobacter sp. | reverse complement strand
CGCCCGAAGCCTACGAGCCCAAGGACACGCTGGTCAGCCTGTCGTTCGGCCTCGGTTCGACCATCGCCGGTGCGCTGCTGGGCGGGTTTGCGCTGTACCTGATGTTCCTTGCTTACGATCACCGGGTGGTGGATTTCGGCCCAGAATGGTGGGCGGTATGGTGGGCGTGGCCGCTGTGCTTCGTCCTCGACGATCTGGCCTATTATTGGTCGCACCGCGCCGGGCACCGCATCCGCTGGATGTGGGCGGCGCATGTCAACCACCATTCCAGCCAGCACTACAACCTGTCGACCGCGCTGCGCCAGACGTGGACCGGCAATCTTACCATCGGCATCCTGTTCACGCTGCCGCTGGTGCTGCTCGGCTTTCATCCGGTGATGATCGCGATTTGCGGCGGGTTCAACCTGATCTACCAGTTCTGGATCCACACCGAAGCGATCAGGCGGTTGCCGCGCTGGTTCGAAGCGGTGATGAACACCCCCAGCCACCACCGCGTCCACCACGCCACCAACCCGCGCTATCTCGACCGCAATTACGCGGGCGTGTTCATCGTCTGGGACCGGATGTTCGGCACTTTTGAACCCGAGGTCGATGACGAGCCGATCCGCTATGGCATCGTCAAGCAGCTCGGCAGCTTCAACCTTTTGTGGGCAGTGTTCCACGAATGGGCGGGCATGATCACCGACATCTGGCAAGCGCCGTGGCGCCACAAGCTGGGCTACCTCCTGCGCGAACCCGGCTGGAGCCACGACGGCAGTCGGGAGACATCGGACATGATCCGCAACCGATGGCTTAAGCGTGTCGGGACCAAGGATGCACCCGGCGCAGCATCAGTAGCCGATCGCAACCCGATTGCAGCAACCGGCGAAGCTGCTTAGGCTCTTCCGAAAAGGGAGAGATCATGGAGAGTTTCGATTACATCGTCGTTGGTGGTGGCAGCGGGGGCAGCGCCGTCGCCGGGCGACTCGCGGTCGACGGGACGCGCCGGGTGTGCCTGCTCGAAGCGGGCGGGCACAACGACACGATCTGGGTCAAGACTCCGGGTTTCATGCCTTTTATCCCGCAAACATCGAATTACCGCTATGATACGGTGCCGCAAAAGGGATTGAACGGCCGCACCGGATACCAGCCGCGCGGGCGCGGGCTCGGCGGGTCTTCGGCGATCAATGCGATGGTCTATATCCGCGGCAACCGCTGGGACTACGACAATTGGGCAGCGACGGGTTGCGTCGGGTGGGGCTACGACGACGTGCTGCCCTATTTCAAGCGCGCCGAGGCGAACGAGCGCGGCGGCGGCGACTACCACGGCGCGGGCGGGCCCTTGTTCGTGGAGGACCAGAAGCACGCCAACCCGGCCTCCCACGCGTTCGTCGAGGCCGCCGCCGCATTGCAACTGCGCACCACCCGCGACTTCAACGGCGAGCGGCAGGACGGTTTCGGCCTGTATCAGGTGACCCAACGCAAGGGCGAACGGTGGTCGGCCGCGCGCGCTTATGTCGAACCGATCCGCGAGCAGGGCAACTTCACAGTCCGCACCGACACTTTGGTCGAAAAGCTGGTGATTGAGGACAGGCGCGTCACCGGGGTGCAAGTGCGGCGCGGTGGCGCAAGCCAGACCCTCCTTGCCCGGCACGGGGTAGTCCTGTCCGCGGGTACGTTCAACTCACCGCAGATTCTTATGCTGTCCGGCATCGGCCCGGGGGGGCACCTGAAAGAGCAAGGGATCGAAGTTGTCCTCGATCGCCCGGCGGTGGGTGGCAATCTGCAGGATCACATCGACTATGTCTCCGGCTGGGAGACGGTCAGCAATGTGCTGCTCGGTGGTTCGCTGAAAGGGACCTTGCGAATGGTTGCCGCGATGATCGAGCATCGGCGCAAGAAGACCGGGGTGATGACCACCTGCTTTGCCGAGGCGGGGGGGTTCTGGACAGTGATGCCGGGCAGCCCGGCACCGGACGTGCAGTGGCATTTCGTCCCGGCGTTGCTGGAAGATCACGGGCGCGAAAAGGTCAAGGCGCATGGCTTTTCCCTCCACGCCTGCGTGTTGCGGCCTGAAAGCCGCGGGACCGTACGGCTGGGCTCACCCGATGCGGCGGCCGCGCCGGTGATCGATCCGAACTTCCTCGACGACCCGCGCGACATGGCCTGCTTGCGCGCCGGGGTGCGCATGTCGCATCGGATCGCGGAAGCGCCGCCCCTGCAAGCCTTCGAGCCGACCGATCGCTACCCGGTCGATCTCGATGACGACGCTGCGCTCGACGCGATGATTCGCGCGCGGGCGGACACGGTCTACCACCCGGTCGGCACCTGCCGCATGGGGGCGGACGAGGATGCGGTGGTTGATCCGACCCTAAAGGTGCGCGGGCTGGAAGGGCTGTGGATCGCCGATGCCAGCGTGATGCCCAAGATCGTCAGCGGCAATACCAATGCGCCCAGCATCATGATCGGCGAACGATGCGCGGATTTTGTGATGGCGGCGGAACGAGCCTGACCCCGAACCTCACCGAATAGCCCAAACGGCCTACAGGGCCGCAAGGGCGACCGCCCGCCCGCAGGCGCTCGCGCGAAGCGCGAAACAGCGCCGAGGACGCGCGCCCGGAGGGGCGCGCGCAATAAAAAAAGGGCCGGAGCGCTTGTCGCGGCTCCGGCCTGTATCAGTTTGTTCGTTCGCAGGAGGAACGCAGTGAGGCGGGGGGAGAGGAGAGGGAGAGAGAGCCTCCCCCCGCCAAGCTTGATGGGTGATGCGCCTAGTTGTAGGCGCGCTCCCCGTGTTCGGAGATGTCGAGGCCGTTGACTTCGCTTTCTTCATCGACGCGCAGGCCGATGGTCAGCTTGACAAGGAAGCCGGCGATCAAGGTGCCGAGTGTCGCCCATCCGATCGTCACGATGACGCTCCAGACCTGCACCCCGAGCTGGGCACCAAGTGCGGTCGAACCGTCGCCGGGGCCGCCGAGGAACGGCTGGTACACCACCGCCGTGCCGATCGCGCCGACAATGCCGCCCACACCGTGGATGCCGAAAGCGTCAAGCGAGTCGTCGTATCCGAACTTGCCCTTCATCTTGGCAACGAAAACGTAGCAGACCGCCGAGGCGACAATGCCGAGCAGGATCGCGCCGAAAGGACCGCTATTGCCCGCAGCCGGTGTCACCGCTACCAGGCCGGCGATCACACCCGAGCAGAAGCCCAACGCCGATCCCTTGTGGCCCGCGGCCCGCTCGATCACCATCCAGGTGAGTGCGCCGGCCGCAGTGGCAACGAAGGTGTTGATCATGGCCAGACCGGCCGAGCCATCGGCTTCGAGCGCCGAACCGGCGTTGAAGCCGAACCAGCCCACCCACAGCAGGCCGGTGCCGACCATGGTCAGCGTCATGCTGTGCGGGGGCATCGGTTCGGACGGATAACCGCGACGCTTGCCCAGCAGATAGGCGAGCACCAGACCCGAGATCCCGGCGTTGATGTGGACCACGGTGCCGCCTGCAAAATCGAGCGCGCCGTCTTCGAACAGCAGCCCGCCACCAGCCCACACCATGTGCGCAATCGGAAAATAGACGATCGTGAGCCAGATCGGAACAAACGCCATGACTGCGCTGAACTTCATCCGCTCTGCCGTGGCGCCGAGGATCAGCGCAGCGGTGATGGCGGCAAAGGTCATCTGGAAGCTGATGAAGACATACTTGCTGATGACTTCATCGGTAAAGGTCGCCGCTGTGCTGCTTGCATCGGTGCCGGAGAGAAAATAGCTCCCCCCGCTGATGAACAGGCCGAGTGTGCCTTCATAAGCCGTATCGCCGAATGCGAGACTGTAGCCCCACATCACCCAGACCAGCATGGCCAGACAGGCGGTTGCGCCGATCTGCGTCATGGTGCTCAGCATATTCTTGGATCGGGTCAGGCCGCCGTAAAACAGCGCGAGGCCCGGAAGGATCATCAGCATGACAAGCACGGTCGCCGTCATCATCCAGGCATTGTTGCCCGGGTTCGGAACGGCCGGCTCCGCTTCTGCAGCAGCTTCAGCGGTTTCGACCACTTCAGCGACAACGGCTGCCGCCTCGGCAGCGACTTCGGCGGCTTCTGCCACGGTTGCGGCGAGCGCTGGCATGGCCAGCAGCATCGCCCCCGATGCTACAGCTGCCAGATTGATGAGAATACGCTTCATGGCTGTTGGCCCCCCTTACAGCGCGGTTTCGCCGGATTCGCCGGTGCGAATTCGGGTGGCGGAGGCAAGATCAAGCACGAAGATCTTGCCATCGCCGATCGACTGAGTGTTGGCAGTCTGCTGAATGGTCTCAACTACCTGCGCGGCGATTTCATCGCTCGCGGCGATTTCGAGCTTCACCTTGGGCAGCATGTTGGTGGAGTATTCTGCTCCGCGATAGATTTCGGTCTGCCCTTTCTGGCGACCGAAGCCCTTGACTTCGGAAACAGTCATTCCGGCTATGCCGATGCTTCCGAGCGCCTCGCGGACTTCATCGAGCTTGAACGGCTTGATGATGGCGATGATGAATTTCATCCAGGCCCCCTGTGGACTGCCGGATCATTCCGGCCAGCCGACACAGAGCAACAAGCGTGCCACAATTATGTAACGCAGTTTACCGGGGGCTTTCCGGGCCGTGGCCGGGGCATCCTAGCGCAATTTCTTGCCTATGCGTTAATCACCTGATTACTTTTTAGGCACTATCTGCTTTAATTCTTAGCTTCGTATCTACAGAAATTCACGCAAGGTCGCTATGAAGCGATCGAACTGGTCGTGATGCAGCCAGTGCCCGGCGCGTTCGAATTCGATCACCCGCGCGGTGTTGAAATGGGCGATGCGCCCGTCTTTCTCCGGGTTTGAGGCCCAGCTGTCCGCGCCGTACAGCAGCAAGGTCGGACACCGGATCGCCGCCCAGGTCGCCTCCAGGAATTCGTCCGCCACATCCTCGACTGGCCAGACGTTGAGGTGCGGGTCGAACTTCCAGCTGTAAGTCCCATCCTCGTTGCGGTTGACCCCGTGGACGGTCAGGTGCCGCGCCTGCTCCTCAGTGAGGTAGGCGTTCTCCTCGATCATCCGGGCGAAGGCGGCTTCGATGCTGTCATACTTGCGCGGGGAGCGCCCGGCGGCCTTGCGCTTCTTCTCGATCCATTCGGCCAGGCGTTCGGGATAGGGAACGGCGCGCTGCTTGTCGCGCCATTCGGGAGAGGGGCCGAGGCCTTCGATCGCGACCAGCTTTGTCACCATGTCGGGAAAGGTGCCAGTATAGCGCAGCGCGACATTGCCGCCCATCGAATGCGCCACCATCCGCACCGGCCCGACGCCCAATTGGTGAATCAGCTGTGCAAGGTCATAAACCATGTCGGCCGCCGAATAGACGCCGTCGGACACCCAGTCGCTGTCGCCATGACCACGGTGATCCATGGCAATGACATGGTAATGCTCACGCAATGCCTCGGCGGTCCAGTCCCAACTGCGCGCATGATCGCGCCCCCCATGCACCAGCACCAGCGGGGGCTTGCCCCTGCCGCCCCAATCGAGATAATTGAGGCGGAGGCGCTGCGAGATGAAGGTCTGCGAAGTCGGTGCGGCGGTGTGCATGGGGGATGCCATGCCGCGAACCCGCCTCTCCCGCAAGACTACCGCTCCTTCGTGGCCGAAAAGGTAAGCTCCGGGTTCTTTTCGACCTGATAGTTCACGTCCCACGGGCTTTTCGCCATGAACACATAATCCCCATCACGATCCCGCGCGAGATTGGCGCGATTGAAGCCGACGAAGGCCTCGATCAGCGCCGGATCGCCCTTGATCCAGCGCGCGGTAGCGAAGGGCGAGGGTTCGAGCCCGGCCTCGACCTTGTATTCCGCCTCCAGTCGGCTGATCAGCACTTCCAGCTGCAACTGCCCGACCACGCCGACGACATGTTGTGCGCCGATTTCGGGATAGAAAACCTGGATCACGCCCTCTTCGCTGAGATCGTCGAGCGCTTTGCGCAACTGCTTGGTCTTGGTCGGATCGCGCAATTGCACCCGGCGCAGGATTTCCGGCGCGAAATTGGGCAGGCCGGTGAAGCGCACCTGGTTGCGCTCGGACAGGGTATCGCCGACCCGCAAGGTGCCGTGGTTGGGGATGCCGATGATGTCGCCCGCTTCCGCCGTGTCAGCCAACTCCCGGTCCTGCGCGAAGAAGAGGATCGGCGAATGCACCGCAATCGGCTTGCCCAGCCCGCTCGGCGTCAGCTTCATGCCGCGTTTGAAGGTGCCAGACACCTGCCGCATGAAGGCGATCCGGTCGCGGTGGTTCGGATCCATGTTGGCCTGCACCTTGAAGATGAAGCCGGTCACCTCGTCGCGGTCCGGACTGATCTGCTCCGCTCCGGCCGGTTGCGGGCGCGGCGGCGGGGCGTAGCGGGCGATCGCGTCGATCAGTTCGGTCACACCGAAGTTCTTGAGTGCGGATCCAAAAAAGACCGGGGTCAGGTCGCCGTGGCGGAAGGCGTCGAGGTCGAATTCGGGATAACCGCCGCGCGCCAGTTCGATCTCGTCGGCGAACCGCTCGGGGATCGCCGCGTCGGCATCGCGCTGCCCGAGGAATTCGCGCGAATTGCCTTCGGGACGACTGACAGTGCCCGTTGCGAAGTCAAGGATGCCCTCGAACTCACCGCCCATGCCGATCGGCCACATCTGCGGGGACACGTCGAGCGCCAGCATGTCGGCGACCTCGTCGAGGGTCTCGAACGGATCGCGGCCCTCACGGTCGACCTTGTTGACGAAGGTGATGATCGGCACACTCCGCAAGCGGCACACCTCGAACAGCTTGCGGGTCTGCGGCTCAATGCCTTTCGCCGCGTCGATCACCATCACCGCGGAATCCACCGCGGTCAGCGTGCGGTAGGTATCCTCGCTGAAATCCTCATGCCCCGGCGTATCGAGCAGGTTGAACACGATCCCGTCCCGGGCGAAGGTCATCACCGATGACGTGACCGAGATGCCGCGCTGCTGTTCGATCTTCATCCAGTCCGACCGCGCACGGCGCGCCTGCCCCCGCGCCTTGACCTCGCCTGCCAGATGAATCGCGCCGCCTTGCAGCAGCAGCTTTTCGGTTAGCGTGGTCTTCCCGGCATCAGGGTGGGAGATGATCGCGAAGGTGCGTCTGGTACTGGAGGGGTGGGATGTCATGGTGTGCTCAGTCGCGCGCGATCCGGAAGCCCGCGAAGTCCTGGTTCACCGGCATCAGTTCGATGCGGTTGATGTTGAGATGCGGCGGCAGGTCGGCGATCCAGGCGATGGTGTCGGCGATGTCCTGCCCGGTCATCGGGTTGACCCCGCGATAGAGATCGTCGGACACCTGCTGGCTGCCGGTGCGCACCAGCGTGAATTCGGTCTCGACCATCCCCGGCTCGATGCTGGTCACGCGCACGCCGGTGCCGTGCAGATCGGCGCGCAGCGCGAGCGTGAAGTGGTTCACGAAGGCCTTGGACCCGGCATAGACGTTGCCGCTGGGGTAGATATAGCTGCCCGCCACAGATCCGATCGCGATGATCGCCCCCTTGCGTTCAATCAATTGCGGCAACAGCTTGCGGGTCAGCACCACCATCGCGGTGATGTTGGTGTCGATCATTGTCTGCCAATCGCCCAGATCGGCGTCCTGCGCGGGCGAGAGGCCTTGGGCGAGACCAGCATTGTTGACCAGCAGGTCGATGTCGCAGAAATCATCCGGCAACGCTGCCAGTGCGGCCTCGAGCGCTGCGGTGTCGCGCACGTCGAAGCAAGCGGTGTGGACCCGGTCAGCACCCAGTTCTTCGATGAGCGCGTCCAGCCGGTCCTGCCGCCGCCCGGTCGCAACGCAGCGCCAGCCGGCTGCGACCAGCGTGCGAACCGTGGCCTCGCCGATTCCGGCAGTGGCACCTGTGACAAAGGCCGTTTTCATCCGCGCAACTCTCCGCCCAACTTGGCAGCCGCAGCCACCACCTTTTCCGCAATCGCTTTCAGATCGGCGTCGGTGAAGCTTTTTTCGCCCGGTTGCAGCGCAACTTCGATGGCAAGCGACTTTTGGCCCTGGGGCACGCCCTGCCCGGCGAACACGTCGAACACCCGTACTCCGGTAATCGCCGCCTTGTCCGCGCCCTGAACGCTGCGGACGAGATCGCCTGCCGCCAGCGTTTCGGGCACGAGGAAGGCGAAGTCGCGGGTCACGGCCTGCAACGCCGGAGGCGTGAAGCCGGGCCGGGCGAAAGCCGCGCCCTTTTTGGCAGGGATCGCATCAAGGAACAGCTCGACCGCCGCGACGGCCCCGTCGACATCGAACGCTTTCAAGGTCGACGGATGCACCGTGCCGAACCGCGCCAGCACGGTCTTGGGGCCGAGCCGCAGCGTCGCCGACTGACCGGGGTGGAACTGCACTCCGGCCTCGCCCATCACCATCAGGTTGGCAACCGGGGCGCCCGCCGCTTCAAGCAATTCCAGCGCCAGCGCCTTGGCATCATAGGCGTCGAACGGCTTGGGTTTGCCGCTGGCCCAACCGCGCGGAACCTTCTCGCCCGCCAGAACGATCCCGAGCGTGGGCCTCTCGTCGCTAAGGCCACCGGCGGCACGGAAATAGCGCCGCCCGATTTCAAACAGCCGCGAGGATGCCGCGCCGCGATCGGCGTTGCGCTTTACCGCCATCAGCAAGCCGGGCAGGAGCGACGGGCGCATCGCCTTCATGTCCTCGCTGATCGGATTGGCGAGGACCCAAAGCGGCTGATCGGATGCGAAATGCTCCGCCGCCCATTCGGGCAGGAAGGACCAGGTCACCGCCTCGTTCAGCCCGCTCGCCGCGGCGGCGCGGCGCAGACCCCGTTCGAGCTTCTGTTGCGGGGTGGCGGTGGGGCGGGCGACACCCTCGGCACGGGGCAGGGACACGCTCGCTACCTTGTCGAGCCCGTGGATGCGCACCACCTCCTCGACCAGATCGGCCGGGCCTTCGATGTCGCGGCGGCGCAGCGGGCAGGTCACGTCAGGGTGCTGCGGCCAATCCGCGCCCACGCCGAAGCCGAGGCTTTCGAGGATCCGCTGCTGCTCGTCCTCCGGCACCTCCACCCCGCCGAGCCGCAGCGTCAGGCCGGGATCAAAGCCTATGACCTTGGGCGTGCTCGGCGGTGAGCCGGCGCGCACAGCTTCGCTGGCAGTCCCGCCTGCGAGTTCCACAATCAGTCCGGTCAGCAGATCAAGCCCATCGTCCAGAAACTCCGGATCGACTCCGCGCTCGAACCGCGTGCGCGCATCTGAGGAGAGCCCCAGCTTGCGCCCGGTCGCGCCGATGCGGGCGGGATCGAAATAGGCGATTTCGAGCAGCACATCGGTGGTCGTCTCGGTGACGCCAGAATGCTCGCCGCCCATGATTCCGGCGATGTCGTGAACCTGCACGTCATCGGCGATCACCACCATGCTGCTGTCGAGTGTGTAGGTCTTTTCGTTCAAGGCCAGCACCTGCTCGCCGTCCTTTGCCCGCCGCGCCACCACCGCGCCTTGCAGCTTGGCGAGGTCATAAACGTGCGCGGGCCGGCCGTAGCTCAGCATCAGATAATTGGTCAGGTCGACCAGCAAGGAAATCGACCGCTGCGCCGCGCTGGCAAGCCGCTGTTGCAGCCAATCGGGCGAGGCACCATTGGTGACGCCGGTGATGACGCGGCCGTAGAATGCCGGGCAGCCTTCGGGATCGTCGGTGCGAATGGCGACCGGGCACGCGCCGCTTGGCGTGAACGCGGGCATGGCGACCGGCTTCAGCCTTCCCAGCCCCTTGGCCGCGAGATCGCGAGCGATGCCGTAGACACCCATGCAATCCGGGCGATTCGGGGTGACCGCGACCTCGATCACCGGCGATGAGCCGTGGTAGTCGGCAAAGCTTGCCCCCACCGGCGCATCGTCGGGCAGTTCGATGATCCCGTCGTGATCCTCGCCCAATTCCAGCTCGCGCGTGGAGCACATCATGCCGTTGCTCTCGACCCCGCGGATCGCGCTTTTTTTCAGCACCATGCCGTTGGCCGGAACGGTCGCGCCGGGCAGGCCGAGCACGCCCTTCATCCCGGCACGCGCATTGGGTGCGCCGCAGACGACCTGCAACGGCTCGCCCTCTCCGGTGTCGACGGTCAGCACTTGCAGCTTGTCGGCATCGGGGTGGCGCGCGGCGGTGAGCACGTGAGCAACGCGGAAACCCGCCAGCCGCTCCGCCGGGTCTTCGACGCCTTCGACCTCGAGCCCGATGGCGTTCAGCGCATCGCAGATTTCGGCAAGGGTGGCGGTGGTCTCGAGGTGATCCTTGAGCCAGGTCATGGAAAACTTCATGCGCGCGCTCCCACCCCGGCAGACAGCGTCGGCTGGTCGAAGGGGCTGAACCCGTAATGCGCCAGCCAACGCGGATCGCCATCGAAGAAGGCGCGCAGGTCGTTCATCCCGTATTTGAGCATCGCGATACGGTCGATCCCGAGGCCGAAAGCAAAGCCCTGATATTCGGCGGCATCAACTCCGGCGAATTCGAGCACACGGGCGTTCACCATCCCGCTGCCGCCGATTTCCATCCAAGCGTGGCCCGGCGCATCGCCGTGCCCGCCGACGATCCGGCGGCCCCCTTCGGTGGAATAGCCGACATCGACCTCGACGCTCGGCTCGGTAAAGGGGAAGTAGGACGGGCGCAGGCGCAGCACGATGTCCTCGCGCTCGAAGAAGGCTTTGAAAAAGGTCTCCAGCGTCCACTTGAGGTGGCCGAGATGAATGTCCTTGTCGATCACCAAGCCTTCGACCTGATGGAACATCGGCGTGTGGGTGGCGTCGCTGTCTGAGCGATAGACGCGGCCCGGCGCGATCAGGCGGATCGGCGCGCCCTG
>DAIQNP010000065.1:0-11000 GCA_036788335.1 Erythrobacter sp. | reverse complement strand
ATGTGGTGCACCAGCGCCGTGGTGGTCGATTTGCCGTTGGTGCCGGTGATGCCCACCACCTTGTGCGGCGGCAGGCTTGGCCGCGCCATCGCGAACAGTTCGATATCGCCGATCACCGGCAGCCCGTATTGCCAGGCGTGCGGGGCGATGGGATGGGTGTTGAGCGGCACGCCGGGCGACACCACCACGCCCGCAAAGCCGGTGAGATCGAGCTCGAGCGGATCGATCAAGCGGCAGCGTCCTTCGAACGGCGCGCGCGCCACGTCCTGCCGATCCCATGCAATCACTTCGGCCCCGCTCGCCAGCAACGCCTCTGCCGCCGCCGCGCCCGATCGTGCGAGCCCCAGCACCGCGTAACGCTGTCCGGCAAAGGCGGGGGAGATGATCATCCGCGCCCGCCTACCTCAGCTTCAGCGTCGACAGGCCGATCAGCGCGAGCACGATGGCGATGATCCAGAAGCGGATCACGACCTTGCTTTCGCTCCAGCCCAATTGCTCGAAATGGTGGTGGATCGGGGCCATCTTGAACACCCGCTTGCCGGTGCGCTTGAACCAGAACACCTGCACGATCACGCTGACCGCTTCCAGTACGAACAATCCGCCGACGATCGCCAGCACCACCTCGTGATGGCTCGCGACCGCGATCGCGCCGAGCGCACCGCCCAAGGCCAGCGACCCGGTGTCGCCCATGAACACCGCCGCCGGGGGCGCGTTGAACCACAGGAAGGCGAGCCCCGCCCCCATGATCGCGCCGCAGAAAATCGCCAGCTCGCCTGCGCCCGGCACATGCGGGATGCCGAGATATTCGCTGAAATCCGCCCGCCCGACCAGATAGGCGATGATCGCGAAGGTGCCGGCAGCGATGATCACCGGCATGATCGCGAGACCGTCCAGCCCGTCAGTCAGATTGACCGCATTGCCCGCGCCGACGATCACGAAGGCAGCGAAAACGTAATAGGCCGGTCCCAGCGGAATGCTGACCCCGGTCAGGAAGGGGAGGTAGAGGTTGGTGTTGATCTGGCTGACGATCAGCCAGCTTGCCGCGCCTGCCACCACGAATTCCAGCAGCAGCCGCACCCGTCCCGGCACGCCCGCATGGCTGTTCTTCGACACCTTGTCGTAATCGTCGAGGAAGCCGATGAACCCGAACCCGATGGTGACCGCAAGGCAGGCCCAGACGAAGGGGCTGCTGAGGTCCATCCACAACAGCAGCGACAATGTCACCGCGGTCAGGATCATCAGCCCGCCCATCGTCGGCGTGCCGCGCTTGGCAAAGTGGGTCTGCGGCCCGTCCTCGCGGATCGGCTGGCCCTTGCCCTGCCGCACGCGCAGCAGGTTGATGAAGCGCGGACCGATCAGCAAGCCGATCACCAGCGCGGTCATCAAGGTCGCCCCGGCGCGGAAGGTCTGATACCGCACCAGATTGAGGATGCCTTCGAAACCCAGCCATTCGGCAATGAGGTAGAGCATTCAGTCGTCCTTTGCCCGGCCTCAGCCTTGTGGGGCGGAACTGGCGCGGGGATTGTCGGTGAAGTGGGACACGAGCCGGCCCAGTCCGACCGAATTGGACCCCTTCACCAGCACCGCGTCACCCGGCAGGAGACCGAAGCGTTCGAGCGCCGCGATCGCCTCGGCAGGCGTCCCGCAATGCGCCAAGCCGATGGCAATGCCAAGCGAGGCGCCTTGCGCTTTCCCCAGTTCCTCGGCGAGCGCACGCATCTCGTCGCCCACAAGGATCGCATGGTCGACGCACGCTTCGGCGATGGGCTGTGCCAGCTGCCGGTGGAAGCCGTCGGCAAAGTCGCCCAGCTCCTTCATGCTGCCCAGCACCGCGATCCGCCGCTGCGCCGGGGTGGCGGCGAGCGCTTTCAGCGTTGCGCGCATCGAGGCCGGGTTGGCGTTGTAGCTTTCGTCGATCAGCAGCGCGGTCCCGCCTGCCGCCGGAATGGCGTGCCGTGCGCCCCGGCCCTTGAGCCCGCCCATCTCCGCCAGCGCGAGGCCCGCACTCGCCAGATCGCCGCCCGCCGCGCGCACCGCCGCGATCACGCCGAGCGAATTGACCACCCAGTGCTCGCCCGGCTCGGCGATGGTGTAGCACAGGCGGGTTGCGCCGCTCTCGCCGGCGAGTTCGGCGGTGATCAGCGATCCGCCATGCGCTGCCGGAATGGCATCCAGCAGCCGCACATCCGCGCCCGCACTGCGCCCGAAGGTGACGACCCTGGCTCCGCACGCCGCGGCGTGGGCGACCAGCCGGTCTGCGTGTTCGCTGTCGGCCGGGATGACCGCGATCCCGCCCTTGACCAGCCCGGTGAAAATCTGCGCCTTTTCATCGGCGATGGCGGTGATGCTGCCGAGGTTCTCGATATGCGCGGGCGCGATGGTGGTGATCAGCGCGACGTGCGGGCGCACATGGGCCGCCAAGGGCGCGATCTCGCCTGCGTGGTTCATCCCCATCTCGAACACGCCGAAGGCGACGCGCGCGGGCATCCGGGCGAGGCTGAGCGGCACGCCGACATGGTTGTTGTAGCTCTTGACGCTGCGGTGCGCCGCGCCCCGGCTGGCCCGGTCGAGACAGGCGAAGATCGCTTCCTTGACCCCGGTCTTGCCGACCGATCCGGTAACCGCGATCCGCACCGCCGCGCTGCGTTCGCGCGCAGCATGGGCGAGCGCGAGGAGCGCTTCGGTGGTGTCTTCGACCAGCACGTGCGGAAAATCGACCGGGCGGTCGGTAATGGCACCGGCCGCGCCCTTGGCAAAGGCCTGTGCGATGAAGCGGTGGCCGTCCATCGCCTCGCCCTTGAGCGCGACGAAGATGTCACCGGGCTTCACGTCGCGCGAATCCGTTTCGATGCCCGATGCGCCGAAATCATGGCTGGCAGTGCCGCCGGTGGCCGAAGCGATTTCGGCCGCGCTCCAAAGCATCAACGGCAGCGCATCGCGCTCCGTCACCGGCCAGTGATGCAGCAGCGGGTGCGCAGCACTCATCGCGGCGTGCTTTCGCCGGCCGCAGCGCATTGGCGCGCGATCTCGACATCGTCGAAGGGTTCGATCCGCATGTTGTCTCCCGACCCGAAAATCTGTCCGTGTTCGTGGCCTTTTCCGGCGATCAGCACGATATCGTGCGGACCGGCTTCGGCCAAGGCTGCGGCGATGGCGCTGCGCCGGTCGCCGATATCGCGCGCCTGTTCGCCCGCGCCTGCCATCACGGCGGCGCGGATGGCGGCAGGGTCTTCGCTGCGGGGGTTGTCGTCGGTGACGATCACGATGTCCGCCCCGCGCGCGGCGGCCGCGCCCATTTCGGGCCGCTTGCCCGCATCGCGGTCGCCCCCTGCGCCGAACACCGCGATCAACCGCCCGCCGCTGCCCACATGCGGGCGCAGCGCATCGATCGCCGCGGCCAGCGCATCGGGCGTGTGCGCATAATCGACATAGGCCGGCGCGCCCGCCGCATTGAGCGCCGCGCGCTCCAGCCGCCCGCGCACCGGCTGCAACCGCGCCAGCCCGTCGAACACCAAGCCCGGCGCCATCCCGGTCGCGAGCGCCAGGCCCGCCGACACCAGCGCATTGGCCGCCTGATAGGCCCCGATCAGCGGCAGATTGATGCGGCGCGTCTCGCCCGCATGTTCGATGGTGAGCAACTGCCCCAACTGCGTCGGCTCGCGCCCCAGCAGGCGCAGGAACGCCCCCCGCTCGCCCACGGTCAGCACTTCCAGACCGCAACCGCGCGCGTGTTCGATGGCGCGGGCGGTCCAGTGCGACACCTCCGGCCCGTCATGGATCACCGCCGGACTGCCGGGCGCGACGACCTCGGTGAACAGCCGCATCTTGGCGGCGAAGTAATTGTCCATCGACCCGTGGTAGTCGAGATGGTCGCGGCTGAAGTTGGTGAAAGCGCTCGCCGCCACCAGCAGCCCTTCGTTGCGGAATTGCGAGAGCCCGTGGCTCGATGCCTCATAGGCGACATGGGTCACCCCTTCGCGCGCGAGGCCCGTCATGTTGGCGAGGAAGGTGACGATGTCGGGCGTGGTCAGCCCGGTCGAAACCGAGCCGTCAGGCGTGGTCACGCCCAAGGTGCCGATGCTCGCCGCGCGCTCGCCTGCCATGCGCCACAACTGGCGGGTCATTTCCACGCAGGAGGTCTTGCCGTTGGTTCCGGTCACCGCAACGATGGTCGGCGGGACAGGGGTGAAGAACCGCGCCGCCAGCCGAGCGAAGGCCCGGCGCGGTTCGGGGTCGGCGATATGCAGCGCGCCCGTCACCGCAACATCCGGCCGTGCCACCACCGCCACCGCGCCCGCTTCGATCGCGGCGGCAATGAAATCCTCGCCATTGAAGGCCGCACCCCGGAAGGCGCCGAACACGGTGCCGGGCGCGACCTTGCGGTGGTCGATCGCGAAGCCGGTCACGGCCACGTCGCCCGCGCCATCGGCAGTCAGCCCCGCCTCGGAAAGGATCGCCGCCAGCCGCATCAGCGCTTGTCCACCAGATAGCGCAGGTCCGAGATATCGACATCGCGGCTCGCGTCGGGCTGCACCCCCAGCATCGGGCCGATCCGCGGCACCAGCCGGCCGACGACCGGCGCGGCGGTAAAGGCGGCGGTGCGCTGGAAGCTGCTGGCGACGGTGCCCTTGGGCTCGTCCACCACCACCACCACCACATAGCGCGGCGCATCCATCGGAAAGGCGGCGGCGAAGGAGGATACCAGCGCGGTCTGGCGGTAGACCCCGCCCGCGTTCTTTTCCGCAGAGCCGGTCTTGCCGCCGACCCGGTAACCCGGCGCATCGGCATTGCGCCCGGTGCCGTAAAGCGAGATCATCCGCAGCATCTGGCGCATCTTGGACGAGGTCGATTCCTTGAACACCCGCCGCCCGCGCGGCACGTCGGCCGGATCGAGCCTCATCAGCGTCGCCGGACGCCAGATCCCGCCATTGACCATCGCCGCATAGGCCGCCGCCAGATGCAGCGGGGTGACGGCAAGCCCGTGGCCATAGCTGACGGTCATGTTGGTCAGCCGGCTCCACTTGCCGCCCGGCCAGATCGGTTTGCCCTTGGCCGGCAGTTCGATGAAGGGGCGGCTGTCCATGCCCAGATCAATCATGGTCTGGCGCAGCCGTTCCGGCCCCAATTCGTCGGCCACCCGCGCGGTGACCGTGTTGGAGGAATAGACCAGCGCCTGCGGCACATTCAGGGTCGCGCCCTTGGGCTTCAAGTCCTTGATCTTGCGCCGCGCAATCTCGACCGGGGCGGCGTTCCACGCACGGCCCAGGTCGCGCACCACGCCTGCGTCGATCGCGGCGGCGATGCTCAGCGGCTTGAAGGTGGACCCCAGTTCGTAAACCCCGTTGGTGACCCGGTTGAAGACGTTCTCCGCCCCGCTGGCGCCGGCCACATTGGGATCGAATTCGGGCAGGCTCGCCAGCGCCATGACCTCGCCGGTATCGACATCGAGCACGATGCCCGCCGCGCCGATGGCATTGGTCGCCAGCATCTGGCTGCGCAGTTCGTCTTCCAGCGCGCCCTGCACCCGCACATCGATCGAAAGCGCGGTCGGTTCGCTGCGGCGCAGGGGATCGCTCAGCCGCGCCTCGAGCACCTGCTCCATCCCGACCTGCCCGCCCTGGTCCTCGACCACATAGCCCAGCACATGCGCAGCGAGCGAGCCTTGCGGGTAGTGGCGGTCAGTCTCGCGCGGGACTTCGAGCGCGACTTCGCCGAGGTTGAACACCCGGTTGGCATCTTCGGGCAGGATCCGGCGGCGCAGGTAGCCCGAGCGGCCCGACGCCAACCGCTCGGTCATGCGCGCTTCGTCGATATCGGGGAAGATCGCCTTCAACTGGCGCGCGACATCGGCCGGGCCGCGCACCAGCGGCGAACCGCTGTCGCCCATCGCGGCGGGGTTGAACCACAAGGCATAGGCAGGAAAGGCGCGCGCCAGCGGAGCGCCGTTGCGATCGGTGATCTCGCCGCGCGGAGGCAGCAGCGCTTCGGCCATGCTGGCATGGCGCGGAGCCTGTCCGACCAGCCCCAGCCCGGCAATCCGCACCAGCGCGACCAGCGCCACGAACGCGAAGATCGCCGCCACCAGCAGCACCCGCAGCCGCGCTGTCAGCAGCATCCGCGTGCGCAGGTGCACCATGCGAACGCGGCCAGCCGGGATCGCCGGAGCTGCGGCGATACCGGCCAAGGCAGCGCTCATTCGCCGCCCCCTTGTGCGGACGCGACCCGCGGAGGCGTGGGCGATTGCGCGCGCGCCGGGCGGATCGGGGAAGCTTCGATCAGAAACTCGCCAAAGGCTTCGGTGAACACCGCGCCCGCATCATCCTCGCCTGCGACCGAGGCCAGCGTCACCGGGTCGCCCGAAACCGGGGAGACCATCGGTTCGGCCGGACGGCTGGGAGGAGCAACGCCGCTGTCTGTTTCGGCACGCGCCAGCCGGATCGGCGTGGGCGCGCCGGGGCCGCGCGGCAGGCCCAGGCTCGCCAAGTGCCGCTCACCATCGAGGAACTGGTCGGCGCGCGGGGCCTCGTAGCCGAACTCGACCGCGTTCCATGCGGCGAGCTGCCGCTGGCTGGCGCGCGATTCGAACTCGGTTTCGAGCAGCAGGGTCTCACGTTCAAGCGCAATGATCTCGCGCTCCGCCAACAACACCTCGCTGCGGACCGCATGAACCCGGAAGCTGAGCACGATCACCAGCGCGACGCACACCGCGAGCACCGCAGCCCAGCCGAGCGAACGCATCTGGGTGCCGGTCATCATGCCGCAAGGCTCCGTGCCGGGGCGCCGGTGCGGATCGCATGGCGCAAGGTGGAGGACCGGGCGCGCGGATTGCGCGCAATCTCGGCGTCGGAAGGGCGGATGCCCTTGGACAGCTGCGCGAAGGTCGGCGCGGGGCCGGGAATTTCGCCCGGCAGGTGGCGCGACACGGCGCGGCCTGCGCCGCTGGCGGTGCGCAGGAAGTGCTTGACGATCCGGTCTTCCAGACTGTGGAAACTGACCACCGCCAGCACGCCGCCCTCGCCCAGCAGCGCCTCGGCCGCAGCCAGCCCGGCTTCCAGCTCGCCCAATTCGTCGTTCACATGGATCCGCACCGCCTGAAAGGTGCGGGTGGCGGGGTCTTTCTTGTCGTGCGGCTTGTATCCCAGCGCGCGGCGCACCACGCGGGCGAGTTCGCCGGTGGTCACCAGCGGGCGCGCGGCGACGATGGCGCGTGCGACGCGGCGCGACTGGCGCTCCTCGCCATAGCGATAGAGCACGTTGGCAATCGCTTCTTCGTCGGCGGTGTTGAGGAAATCGGCGGCGCTTTCGCCGTCGCGGCTCATCCGCATGTCGAGCGGGCCGTCATGCATGAAGGCAAAGCCCCGTTCGCCCTGATCGAGCTGCATCGAGGAGACGCCGATATCCATCACCACGGCGTCCACAGTCGTGACACCGATAGCGGCAAGCTCGGCGCGCATCGCGGAGAAGCGCGCCGGGTGGAGCGCGAGACGGCCCTCGTGACGGGTGACCATTTCCTGCCCGGCGGCAATCGCATCGGGATCACGATCAAAGGCATGGACCTGTGCGCCCGCCTCGACCAGCGCGGCGGTGTATCCGCCCGCTCCGAAGGTCGCATCGACGATGGTCATGCCCGGCGCAGGCGCAATTGCGGCGACCACCTCGTCAAGCAGCACGGGGATATGGGGGGCAGGCTGCGTCATGCGGCAGGCCCTTTCCTGGCGGCGGCGACCAGCTTGGCGCAGCTTGCCTGCGCGCCCTTCCAGGCGGCATCCATCGTGGCGAGTTCATCGGGATTCCAGACGAAGAAGAAATCGCCCGCGCCCTGAAAATACAGCCCCTCGCCCACCTTGCCGAGATCGCGCAGGTGTTCGGGCATCACGAAGCGGCCCGAATCGTCGAACGGCAGCTGTTCGAAGCCGAACAATTGCTGGGCGCGGACTTCGCGATCAAAATCGGTCTGGCCCAGGCGAATGGCGCGATCTTCTTCGCGTTCGAGCTGGGCTTCAAGCTTTTCGGTGCGCGACAGGCCGAAGCCGACGAGACAATCGAAGCGATCATGCGCGGCGAGGCACAGGATGCGGTTGCCGCCCGAGCTGTCGCGGACGGCCTTGCGGAACGCTGCGGGCAGGACAAAGCGGCCCTTGTCGCCGGCGGGCGAGAAGGCTTGACCACTATATCCTCCAAAGGCCGACACGCGTCCTTTCCCCTCTCACCCCGTTGCGGCGCGAACCCTGTGCGGGTGCGGCCAGACTGTCGGACATGCCGCGTGCGTCGCCGCCAGCGCGCGAGCGCGGGCAGCGCGGCGGCCAAGCGGGCCACACGCGATCCAAACGGGCATGTTCGATGGACCCGCGTAATATCGGGGAAGACTGCGGGATGAAAGGGGTTTTTACGGGAATTTGCGGGAAAACTGGTTAACAAATTGATTTACAAGGTTTTTGTCGTTTTTCCAAATCGCTCCCTTCGCGTGTATCTTATCAACTAAACCCCGGCCAGACCGGAACAAAATGCGTCCTTCCCGCAATTTCCCCGACGCGTGGCTCCGTCCGACTCCGGCTTTCCCGCATTGTCCCCGGATCGCTCAGCGAAAGGCCGCCGCCAGCACCGCCAACAGGTGCCCGCCGCCGTCGCCTGCCAGTTCCGGATGCTCGAACACCGCCGCGTCGGCCACCACCGTCACCACCCCTGCCCCGACCCGGCAGCGCAGGATCGGGGCGGGACCGGGCGTGTCGCAGTCAGCGCCCTCGCCCGCCGTAAGCTCGCCTGCCATCACCAGCGGCAGCGCGCGCCCGGCATGGCTGGTGCTGCGCACCTCGGCGGGCTGGTCGGGATCGAAGGCGAGGCTCAGCCCCCAGCGCGCCAGCACCGGCGGCACCAGCGCGGCCTCGGTCGGACGGCGCGGATCGCCGAGCGGAGCGTCGTATTCGCCGGTCAGCAGCGGATCGAGCGCCAGCAGCAGCCGCCCCCCGGCGCGCACCCAGGCATCGAGTGCGACATTGTCCCCCGGCGACAGCCCGCGCGGCTGGATCACCGCCAGCCGTTCCAGCCCCGCCAGCGGATCGGTGTCGGGCGCATCAGGGGACAAGGCGGGAATGGGCGTCAGCGTGTCGAGCAGGACAAGGTCGAAGCCGCGTTCGATCGCCCGGCGCTGCCACGGCACCTCGCCCGCGCCCGCCGCCAGATCGGCCAGCCCCGCACCTTGCGGCCAGTAGAGCGGGAGGCTGGTCATCAGCCCGAGCGGGGCGCGTTCCGCAACCGGCTCGCCCGGCGGCGGCGGCGCGGAGGGCGCGGCGCTGCATCCGGCCAGCGCCAGCACAGCGGCAGCCAGCACCAGCGCTGCGCGGCGGTGGTCAGTCGGCAGGATCGGCATTGCCCGATGCGGCGCGCGGCCGCGGTGGCGGCGGCACGATCAGCGGCACGGTCGGCGACGGGCTCGGCTCGGCGGCGATGTCGGGAACCACGCCGGCATCGGCCAACGGATTGGCCTGGCTGGGCGCGGGCGTGGGCTCGGTGGTGGGCGCGGCTTCGGGGACGGCGGCCTGATCGGCGAGATCGGCCTGGCTGCCGATGATGCTCGCCAACCCGACCAGCAGAACCATCGCCCCGATCCCCATCAGCCCCACCTGCAGCCGCTGCATCGCCTCGGCCCGCAGCAGGTCGGGTGGTAGCGAATCCTCGCCATCGGCCAGCATGTCGACCGCGCCGCGCCCCATGTCCGGGCGAACCGCGCGAGGGCGTCCGAAAAAGCTGCGCCGTGCCATCAGCGCCATCCTGATCCCCGGCCGGCGGCGTGTCATGCTTCGACCGGAGCGGCGCGGGTCAGCCAGTCAAACACCGGCAGGCCCTTGGCGCTGAGCCATTCGGGGTTGTAGAGCGTCGAAAGATAGCGGAAGCCGGTGTCGCACAGGATCGTCGCGACCTGCGGATCGCTCCGCCCTTCGGCCACCAGATCCTTGCCCAGCATCACCGCGCCGGCCACATTGATGCCCGAAGACAGGCCGAGGCACAGCCCTTCCTCGCGCAGGAGCCGTTCGACCCACACCAGCCCGTCCTCGTCACTGACGCGGTATTGCGTGTCGATCGGCGCACCCTCCAGATTGGCGGTGATCCGCCCCTGCCCGATCCCCTCGGCGACCGAGGAGCCTTCCGCCTTCAATTCGCCGTGGGCATAGTAGTTGTAGAGCGCCGCGCCGTGCGGATCGGTCAGCGCGATGCGCACGTTCTCGTCGCGCGCCTTCAGCCCCATGCCGACCCCGGCAATGGTCCCGCCGGTGCCCGCTGCACAGGTGAAGCCGTCGATCCGGCCGCCAAGCTGCTCCCACAATTCGGGCGCCGTGCCGTCGATATGGGCGCGGCGGTTGGCGACATTGTCGAACTGCCCGGCCCAGACCGCGCCCGGCGTCTCTTCCGCCATCCTGCGCGAGACGTGCTGGAAATGCGCAGGGTCGGCATATTTGGTCGGCGGCACCAGCACCAGCTGCGCGCCCAATGCCCGCAGCGTGTCCATCTTTTCCTTGGACTGGTTGTCCGGCATGACGATGATCGTCCGGTAACCCAGCGCATTGGCGACCAGCGCGATCCCGATCCCGGTATTGCCTGCCGTCCCTTCGATCACCGTGCCGCCGGGCTGCAGTTCGCCGCGCGCTTCGGCATCGCGGATCATGTAGAGCGCGGCGCGGTCCTTGACCGAGGAACCGGGGTTGGCGAATTCGCACTTGCCCCAGATGGTGCAACCGGCCGCCGCGCTCGGCCCGGCGAGGCGGACAAGCGGCGTGTTACCGATCAGCGCGAGTGTGTCGCCGTGAGGACGGGTGATGTTCATGGGCGGGGAAATAGGACGTGCAGGCCCCGCACGCAAACAAGATCAATCTTCAGGGGCTATCGTCACGTGCAGGCCGTCGAGCGCTGCGGTCAGCGGGACCTGGCACGACAGGCGGCTGGTGGCGGTGCGGTGATCGGAGGATTCGAGCAGGTCGTCCTCGTCCTCGCTCATGGTCGGCAGC